>JALZUU010000428.1 GCA_023300665.1 Saprospiraceae bacterium
GACAGAAAGAGGACCAGTAACTCCGCCAGGTATCGGACGTTGGGTGACTTCAGCAGAAATGATAAATGGTTCTTTCTACATCTATGCAGATGACCTCAACGATGCAACTCCTCGCCTTTTTATCGATAATAATCTTGATGATGGAATTCCTGGAACGGATATGGGACACGTATTTGTAAAGGATACTGGTGGTTCTGATTGCGCTATTTTCCGAGACGATGAAGATGGACTTGTTCACCTTATTTATGAGGACTGGAGTCCTATTAATGCTCGCGAAAATTCTTGGGATTCTCCACTTGCTGGACATACCTCAAGTCCTGACGGAATTAACGGCTTTACAGCAAACAAACATAGACCTGCTGTAGACTTACGTACGACGCCCACTGGTCAATTTGATACTTATCTTCATCCGAATATAGGAACACTAAGCTATGAAATTCATACTCCAGCACAAGATGCATTTGGAGACTGGACAAGTATCAAAGTTGGCGGTCGGTATTACCTCTTTGGAGATTATGATTTGCATGGCGGAGGCATTCGAATAGGTAGATTCTCAAGTGAATCCATTTATGATGAATATGACTTAGTAGGTTCTTTAGGAGGTGGTCATCCCGACCCAACCGTAGGGTTTGCAGAGGGGCAATTTTATTTAATCACTCAGCAAAATACAGATTATGTAAGTCCTGGGCCTTGGGTAGATGGCGTAACTGCTCGTGCTGGGGTTGATACAGATGGGAATGGAACAATAGATAACTGGACCTCTTGGCAAACAATCAAAGAAACCTATGACCACAAAAGTGGATACATCCGAGTAGTAGAAACGCAGGATGCTAAACTAAATTTAGCAGCGCTACCTTCAGGGTTTGGATTTCAATTTGAGTTTAGAGTAGATAATTCTGTAGTAGCAAATGTTTCGCCATTGATGGACAAGGTAACCATGTCGTTTTCAGGTGCTGCTCCAAGTGGTGATAATTTAGCTTTGAATCAACCAACCTCACAATCAACTACAGATTTTGGTGGCGTCTCCTCAAGAGCTGTTGATGGAAATACAAATTCGATATGGTCAAACAATTCAATTACACATACTAAAAGAGTAAGTTCTCTAGACCCATGGTGGAGAGTTGACTTGGGAGAGGTCAAGAGTATCGAAAATGTTTCAATCCATAATAGAAGCGATGGTAGCTTAGAAAATCGCCTAAAAAAAGCTAAAGTATATATTGGAAATATTAACAGTACCAACCCAGATGATTATACGGAAGTTGGAACTTTAAACAATGGTATTGTACAACATATTGGAGGCATTGATGCTTCGGGTCGTTATGTTATGGTACGGATTGCTGGTGAAGGAATCCTTTCTTTGGCAGAAATTCAAGTGTATGGTAAGGAACAAAGCTTTATTCCGGACCCAAATAAAACCTATTATTTGGATGTGCCAACACATAATCTAAGATTAGCTGCTACGGGTCAAAGTCAAGATGCCTACACCACTTCTACCAATACTATTGGAGCTGATGTAGAATGGCGATTCGTTGATAAAGGAAATGGTTTTTGGCATATACGTAGAGCAGCTGGAGGTGCACTTCCAGGATTGAGAACGGATAATACCGCTAACGCAGATATGCAAGCAACAAGTAGCTCAGGCGTATATACCTATTATAGATTTGACCACGGAAATACTTCAGGAACACACTATATCACTTTACCAGATGGGCCTTCAAGTTTTCAACGTTTACAAATGAACCCACAAGGGGACATTCTTTTTACAACTACTGGAGCTGGTGGTAATTGGGTGTCTTGGAAAATTACGGAAGCTTCTCAAGCTATTTTCTACCAAAATTGTAATTATACTGGGAATAGCATTTCATTAGGCATTGGTGAGTACCCTAGTATCGCTGACGAAGGACTCTCTATAAACAATCTCTCTTCTTTACGAATACCTGCAGGTCTTCAGGTTACACTTTTTTGGGGATTTAATTTCTCAGGCGGTTCTATAACGCTTACTGCAGATGATAATTGTTTAATTAATAATAGTTTCAATGATCTGACAAATTCTTTAATTATTGAACCACTTGGAGCTGGCGGAAGATCAATTGCAAGTGAATTGTTATTGTCTCCTACTTTTGGACAAAAGACAAATGTCAAATGGTATTTTGATCAAAAAGAGGATAGAAAAGTAAGTCAATATATTCTAAAACATGGGACTAGCGAATTCGAAGAATTAACGACAATACAAGTTGTGGAAGCTACAGAAGAAATTGGATTGGGTATTTATGATTTTCTACACGAGCATCCAAAAGTTGGTCAAAACTTTTATCAAGTTGCCGTTGAATATGAAGATGGAACTATAGATTACCCGATGTACGGAGATATAATGTTTAAAAAAGATACTGTTTCTTCTCCAATAAGTATTGCACCAAATCCAACTCGTGATTATTTAAAAATTGACCTTTCTAAATACATGGATAAGTCATTTACTTACGAAGTAAATTCACTTCGCGGGACTCAATTGTTACAAGGAAAATACGATTCGAATCACAACAACATAGTTGAACTTGATTTACAGGGAATTCCAAATGGTTTGTACATTTTATATTTAAAGCCTGATGGTGTGCGTGCAATTGCTATAAAATTTGTGGTTGCTAATGACTATTAACGCCTATTTTTTATAACAATAATTCGATAACATATTTATCATAGCTAAGTAGCATTGATAAATATGTCATCGAATTTTTTTTAGCTTCCCCCTCTCTTTCGGCAGTAAATTTCAATTCTTAGCACTAG
>JALZUU010000429.1 GCA_023300665.1 Saprospiraceae bacterium
ACTCAACAACTCAACAACTCAACCCCTAATATTCGTGTTTTCCTCTATTCCAGCCTTTCACTCCTAAAAACTTCACACCATCCGCAGCAGCTGGTTCTTCCAGTTGGGTACCCATACTGTCGTTCCAACGATTCAAATATCCAAACAAAGCAATTACACCCAATAACTCCACGATTTCACCTTCGTCCCAATGTTTTCGTAAATTATCTGCAATTTCATCGTTTACTCCATTAGGAATGGTAGAAGCAGCAATCGCAAAATCAAAAACTACGCGTTCTGCATCCGTAAAGGCAGGGTAAGTTTTATATTCCCAAATATGATTGATCTTATCTTGTTCAGAACCATATCTTTCTGCCGCTCGAATCGCGTGTGCTTCGCAATATCGACATCCTGCCGTCATACTAGATAAGTAGGCAAGTAATCTTTTTAGACCACTGGTTACACGCCCTTTATTTTCCATCACCGCTTTATTCATTTCCATAAAAGCATAGGCAATCCGTGGACGGTGCATCATTGTAAATAAACTATTAGGCGTAAAGCCCAAAGTCTCTTGGTAAAAATCTGCCATCTCCGCAGTTTCCTTATTCGCATTGCGATCCAATGGAGATACTAATGGTTTTTTCATTTTATATATAATTTAGTATTAAGTTTCAAAAAAAAATCACAAATCTACACATCCTGTCTCACCAATAGCGAGATCAAAAAATCCACCAATCCGCACATCCACCAATCCAATCAAAACCCCCTCGCATCATCATCTCCTCTCACATCTGCGGCACCTTCCCATCGTCCGTCTGCTCGTTTGAGAATTGCTTCTACGCGGCCAAAGTTACCTCTTTGTTTTAGGTTATGTCCTTTTTCAATTAGATTTTTTTCTACAGCTGGAGACAATTTTACTAATTTATCTATTTGAATAGCGTCTGGTTTCCATTGATGGTGAAAACGACCGAGACTTACGGCATCTGGAAGTGATTTATCAAATTCAATGACATTAAGAATCGTTTGAAATACCGAAGTAATAATGGTAGAGCCACCTGGTGTTCCGACCACCATAAATACCTCATTATCTTTGGTGACAATAGTCGGTGTCATCGAGCTAAGCATTCGTTTGCCTGGTTCAATGGCATTGGCCTCATTGCCGATTAGACCAAACATATTTGGAACCCCCGGTTTAGCAGAAAAATCATCCATTTCATTATTAAGTAAAAAACCAGCACCGCTGACCGTTGTCTTTGATCCATAGCCACCATTAAGAGTTGTAGTCAATGAAACGGCATTACCTGCTGCATCTACTACACAAAAATGAGTGGTCTCTTCACTTTCGACAGGGGTAACCAATCCAGCACCTATTAGTTCACTATCACTAGCACGATTTTCATCAAAATCACCCATTCTTGTTTTTAAGTAATCAGCATCTAATAAAGAGCGAATTGGAACAGGAACAAAATCTGAATCTCCTAGATAGGTTGCACGATCTGCATAAACACGGCGTTCTGCTTCCGCCATCAAGTGAATCGCTTCGGCAGATTGAAAACCATATTTTCGAAGCGGGTAGGGTTCCACCATTCTTAATAACTGAGATAGCGCCAAGCCTCCACTAGAAGGTGGTGGCATAGAGATCACCTTATAGTCTTTGTAATTACTTACCAATGGTTCTCGCCAAACAGCTTCATAATTTTTTAAATCTTCTAAGGAAATGATTCCATGACCTGCCTTCATTTCTGCGACGATCATTTCTGCCGTTTCTCCTTCATAAAAACCAGCTGCTCCATTATCTCGAATACGAGTAAGGGTTTGGGCCAATGCTGGCTGAACCAATAAATCGCCAGCTTTCCACTCCGTATCTTTGACAAATGCAGGAGTGGTAGTATTAAACTTAATAAAAGCTGCTCGGCTTCGGTTGAGTCCGTTGGCTTGCTTTTCAGTGAGCGCAAACCCGTCACGCGCCAGCGCAATGGCTGGTTCAATCAGTGCTTTAAAATCTTTTAATTTACTATAACGCTGAAAGGCAGCTTCCATTCCTGCTACACTCCCTGGTACGCCTGCAGCCAGATGTCCATCTATACTAAGTCGAGGTATTACGTCCTTATTTTCATCTAAATACATATCTCTACTGGCTGCTCCAGGCGCTTTTTCCCGAAAATCTAAAGTATTTGTGGCGCCATCCGACATTCTTACGACCATAAAGCCACCACCACCTATATTTCCTGCTACGGGGTACACAACGGCCAAGGCATATTGTACCGCAATGGCTGCATCAACGGCATTTCCACCTTTTTTTAAAATTTTTAACCCAATTTCTGAGGCCAATGGATGTGCCGCTACTACCATTGCTTGCTCTGCAACTGCTGATTTTTGTAGAGAATAAGTGGATGGAGCTTTAATTTTACAACTAAATACAGTTATAGTTAAAAAAATATATAAAAAAAATCTATTTGAATCCATGTTGGTACGGTAGTTGAAAGTAATATGAAAAATTAATATTTGTTTTTATTAATATTTAATTTAAAAAATATTTGTTTTTGGTATTATATTTGAAAGTATATAAGTAGTTGAAAATAAACCAATAATACAATTTAAAAAATATAATATTTTAAATTGTAAATAACAAAAACACCTTAGAACACGAAATTAACAAGTCGGCAGTACCACACACGTACACCTGTTGACTTTAAGAATTGGTTATGTATTTTCATGGTTATGTTGTTGTGTCATCCCGAATTTTCGGAGATGACACTTTTTTTTGTTATTAATCGTTCTTTTAAGGATAAATTTATCTTAATCTTTTTATTCTAATCTATATAAATTATCAATAGATTGGAATTATATTTGTCCTTAAATATTCTGATAGATAGAAAAATTAAATACTACTACCATGAAAAAACTAATTCTTCCTTTATTTTTATTGATATCTACTATTTCTTTTGGACAAATCTATGTCGGTAAGTCTGATATCAATACTCGTCCCCTGCAATATATAGAGATTTGGGATAAACCCATAAAATCTATCGGTAAGTCTTACGCAATGGTAGATTATGGCCAAGCGTCTGATAAAGATAATAATTCAAGTTGGAGAGTTTCTAATCGCAACGGTGCGCCCATCGAATTTAATGGGCTTGTTGATGTACTTAACTATATGTATCGCAACGGTTGGGAAATTATGCACAATAAAACTACTGATGGTTACGAATCCTACCTCATGAAAAGAAGAGCGGAATATATGGCATCAGATGTAGGTATTTCTAATGTTGAAAAAGAATAAAAAAAAATAGTCTAGAAAAATGACCGAAATCAGATTGATAAAAAATTTGATTTCGGTTATTTTTTTTGTGATTTGAATAACCTTATTTATCGAACAACTTCATTCATTGGTTCCCTCGTTTAATTTCAAACACTTCTTCTATATCTACTTCTCCTCTTAGGAATCTCTTGACCGTTAGTTGATTACCAATAATTGAACATTCCACATATTTTGCTTCTCTTGCTGCTCCTGTGATAAAAGTAGGAATAAAGTCTGGTCGTACATTTCCGACTCCGATGGATTCGCCATCCCATGGCAAATAACATTCATCACAATAATGCGCATGTCCAGTTAGAATAAGAATGACATTATATGGTTTTAATAATTCCCAATATTTTTTTCGATCTTCTACAGTCCACCATTCTGCCTTTGGATTAATATGGCCATCTTCTCCTACGCCACGTGAAAATTTGTCCATTCCATAATGATGGGCTAACACGACAGGCCTTCCTGAATTTCCAACATTTTTTTCTAAATCATTTTTCAAATAAGTATATCCTCGAAATGGATTTTTTGCCCCTTTATTTTTGACTGGTTTGTCTCCTGGATAAATGTTGAGTTGAACAAAATGTACCTCTTCCCAATCCCACGAATAATGGATGTTAGGAAAAGAGGTCTCTACTTCAGGAATTCTTTTCCGAGTTCTGATTTCATCCCAAATTTGCATAGAGGCGGAATCCCAGTACAATTTATCACCAGGAATAATTTCATCTAAACCATATTTTTCAGAATGTGAAATTGTAGTTGGACCATCTTCTCCTACATAGCTATAATCGTGATTGCCTAATCCATCAAAGGCATAGGGCTTAAAACAACGGATAAAAGATTGATATTTTTCAAATTCGTCTAAACGGCTGTTATGCGTAAGATCTCCACTAATGATCACTCCTCGATAATCTTCACCACAGCAAATTTTATCAGTAAGTATCGCACTAATATTATCGGCATTGACAACAGATGCCCCTGGTGGATTCATCTCTTTATAATTATATTGTGGATCAGCAGTCGCCAAAAAACGGATAGTATTGGGATCCTTAATTTCGCGATTATAATCACAATTACAGGAACAATTTTCAATATTTTCTTTATCATTTTTACAAGCAATACCAAATAAGAGGAATCCCAGTAAAGTAGAAAAAAGTATTTCTTTCATAACGACAAAAATAATGAAACTATAGAGATTAATAGAAAACTACTCCGTTTAAGATGTATTCATTATTTAAACTTTCCTTGATTGAAGTTGATTGTAAATTATATATTGGTTTTTTGATTACTTTTGCCTGCCCCACTATCGTTTCAAATTTTTATACACCATGAAGAGTTACCTTCCACGTATCGTAGGCGTCTATTATAATTTACTTTCACTAATTGCTCGTGAAAAGGCTACTCAAAAGGCATTTGACCTTTTTAGCCAACCGAGAATTGGTCGACTAACACCGATGGATCAGGAATTTTTAAGCACTGCCGAACGGGAACAAATGCTTGCTTCTGCTAGTGGTCAACTAAAGGCTTACGAATGGAATACTAAAGGAGTCAAAACAATTCTTCTACTTCACGGATGGGAATCGAATTCTGCTCGTTGGAAAAACCTTATTAGACTATTGCTGCAAGATGACCATCACGTAGTGGCAATTGATGCTCCAGCGCACGGTGGATCGGAAGGAACACATTTTAATATGATGCGCTACGGCGATTTTATCGATGTCGCTCATCGGAAATTTGAACCTTATTTTACGGTTGGACACTCTGTTGGAGGGGGTTCTTTAGCTTATTATTTATCTCACTATAATGGCCCAAAACCAGAACGAATTGCTTTATTAGGCGTTCCTTCTGAATTAGAACAAATGCTACAATATTATGCTCGAATCATTGGGTTGGGCTCCCGAAATGTTCAATACCTGCGAGAATATATCCTTCGCCATACTGGACGAGCTATTCGATATTTTTCGGTGATAAAATTTTGTAATAAAATAAAATTACCAACCTTGATTGTACATGATATTGAAGATACGATCGCAATGTTGAAAGACAGTCAAGCCTACCATAATATAATTCCTGCTTCAGAATTGGTCTTAACCAATGGATTAGGCCACAGCCTACAAGGAGTAGAAGTATACCAACAAATCAGAACTTTTTTTACCAACGTTAAGTAAAGACAATTCACGTAAAGACAATTCACGTAAAGACAATTCACGTAAAGACAATTCACGAATTGTCTCTCTACCTCTCTACCTCTACCTCTACCTCTACCTCTCTCTACCTCTCCATAAAAAAAATGTTGAGCTATTGAACAAGTCAATAACTCAACATTCAAGAACTCAACTCAACATCTCTTTTATTCTTTCCCCGAAGTCTCTGAGTTCATTGCATTAGTTTCTGGTAATAATACCACTTGGATATAATTATTCCAGTCGAAGTATTTGTTTGCGGCATTTTTAATATGATCACCTGTTAGGCTATTGATGCCTTCTTCTAGACTAGCCAAAGAGATTTTCGACGCATCTAGATTGTCACTATAAGAGGTTACTAAGGAGTTTATCCAGAAATTATTTTCCTTCAAATCCTTAATTCGACCTTGACGTTGCGTTTCTTTAATCTTATTCATATCCTTCTCTTCCGCACCATTTAACTGAGCGTTTTTAATATCTGTCATTGCAGTTTCAATTAACTCATCTACTCGTGGAGGATCAGCATTGAAAGAGATGTTAATGTTATACTTTGATTCAGGATAATGAGAAGTGTTTCCACTCACTCTTACACCGTAGACACCACCCTTGTCTTCTCGCATAGATTCTCGCATTTTAATTCGAAGAATATCAATCATAGATTTAAAATGATATCGATTTTCAGGTGCCCAATTAAAGTCTCCATGAAAGGTAATATCTACCAATGCTTTAGGAGCTTCTCCATAAGTCAACGTCTTTTTAATTACACCATTTTGATACTTAATACCAGTGTTTTTCCAAGTTTCTTTTTTATTGAGCGCAGGTAAATTGCCTAGATATTTCGCCAACATGGGAATGGTTTTTTCTTTGTCAAAATTTCCAACCAAAAAGAAAGTCATCCCACTCGCATCGGCGAATCGCTCTTGATAAATTTGATAGATACGATCCATATCTAATTGATCCATATCGGCTGCTGTTGGAAATCCAGTTCTTGGATGATTATCAAATTTGATTTTTAAAGTTTGGTCAAGAAAATAATAATCAGGCTGAGAGAGTAGATTCTTGTAAACAGCAGTTTGATTGGTTTTATAAGAATTTAAAACTTCCAAATCTTTTCTCGGTTTGGTAGAATACAAGTAAATCATTTCTAACATCGTTTGTAAATCATCAGGTGATGCACTACCTCGAAATCCTTGTTGAAGCCCACCAATCCATGGATTAAGTCGAACTACTTTTCCAGTCATCTTTTTAGTCAACTGCATATTGTCAAAATTCCCAACACCTGACTGACCGATTACTCGAGCAGCATTATTTGCTTGTTGATAATCCTGATCACTATATAAAGAGTTTCCACCCAAACTAAAAGCACGCAATAATACTTCATCATTTTTAAAGTCAGTAGATTTTAAAACGACTTTTACTCCATTGGCAAGGGTGATCTCAGTCGCGTTGATTTCTGTAATTTCTTTAGTTGCAGTGACGGGCTTAGCTATCAGTTCTTCTGCTAAAAGTGGTTCATCGTTCACTTCATCGACATAGGGCTTGAGGTCTTGACCTTTTACCTTAGTTAGCAAACTACGAATCGCTGCTTCTTCTGGTAATGGTGATTCTGCTTTTTCTGGACCAGTTACTACGACAACACGATTTTTATCTGTAATCCATTTTTTTGCTAATCCATTTATTTCATTGATTTTGATGGTTGGAAGCAATTGATTGTAAAATTTCACTTCATCTTTGATAGATGGAATCGGCGTTTTATCTAGATAATTATAAACATAACGCATCGCAAATCGACGACTGTCCGTTTTATCTTTTTCTTTAAAGGCTTTTTCCATTCCCGTAAGTAATTCTTTTTTTGCACGACCCAATTCTGTCTCCGTAAAGCCATGTCGAAGTACTCTTTCGTTTTCAGTCATGATCACTTCTAGTCCACGTGCTGCACCACCTTCAGGAACCATTGCGAAGGAAGAGTAGGTAGCGAGACTTCCTACATCTCCATCATACCCTGAATAGGCAAAAGAAAACGGAGGATTTGGTTGTTGGCTAATTTCACTAAGACGAGCACTTAACATGGTATTATAAAGCCGGTGAACTATATTTTCACGATAACCGAGCAAATTGGTAACAGGTTCATATTTATGTTTGTAAGCTAGCTGTACATTGGTGAAAGGTGCTTCTTTATCTGAAACAATCGAAATCAATGTCTCATCGTGATTCGGAACAGGGTAAGCATCAATAGGACGGATGTTATCTGGATTTTTTAATTTACCAAAACGTTGTTTTATCTCTTTTTCCATTTGATCTACATCAATATCTCCTACGACTACTACAGCCATCAAATTAGGACGATACCAGTCGTTGTAAAATCGCTTAACCGTTTCATAATCTGCGTTGCGAATAATCTCAGGCTTTCCAATAGGTAATCTTTTGGCATATCGAGAGTCGTTATAAAGAACAGGCAACCACTGGTTGAGCATTCGTTGACTAGCACTAAGACGAGAACGCCATTCAGATTCTACTACTCCTCTTTCTTTATCAATTTCTTCGTGATCAAAAGTAATTCCTCCTGCCCAATCCTCCAGCACTAACATTCCTTTATTGAGCAATTCTGTATCGTCCGTTCGTACTTGCAGCATATATACCGTTTCATCAAAACTAGTATAAGCATTCAAGTCTGGACCAAATCGTGTACCAACTGTTTCTAGATAATCAACAAGTTCACTTTTTTTGAAATTAGTACTTCCATTGAAAGCCATATGTTCTACAAAGTGCGCAAGTCCTTGCTGGTCATCATCTTCTTGCATAGCTCCTGCGTTAACAGCGAGACGTAATTCTGCACGATTTTCAGGTTTTGTATTCTTCTTAATATAATACTTTAAACCATTATCCAACGTACCCATTCTAATATCTGAATCAATAGGAATGGCTTTAGAAAAGCTTTCATTTTCTTTAGTTGTCAATGGTTTGTTCATTGTTGGCTTGGTCGGATTTGTTGCATTGGCGGTAGCGTTTGCAGCAGTCGTCGTTACAGTTGATTTGGATTGATTGGTGGTTTCTTGTACTACTTTTGCTGTTTTAGGCGTACAGGCCAAATAGCCCAAAAGTAAGACGAGTGATAAAATAGGAAAGAGGCTTTTGATTTTCATTTCTATATTGTTTTGGTTAAAAAAAGAAATACGGAAAACCTAATATACGAAAAATGTTTTATGTACTGATGTAGATGGGGAATCTTAACATTTTCTACCTTTAACGTAGAATAAGTAAAAGAAACAAAGAAAGTAATGATTTTTTGGTAAGTATATAAAAAAAGATTATGTTTGATGAGCTTATAATAAGTTTAATTTTGAGTCAACTATTAAAAAATACTTTCCATAATTTACCAAGTACTCATAAGTTTTTAACCATATTCTCCATATTGATTTAAAATATAAATATACCAATGAATTTCTTGATTAAAAAACCAGCAATTTCCCTATTTTTTATTTTTCTAATTCCTTTTATAATATCTGCTCAAGTTATTCAAGATGATTTTGAAGGAAATGGGAATATTTTCGCGTGGGTAGGAGATAATGCGGATGCTAATCCAAATTTTGCAAACCCTTTTTTACAGAATGGTAATAATTCAAGTACAGTACTTCGTTATCATGATACAGGTGGACAATTTGCGAACATTCGTTTTCAAAGATCAGAAAAATTCAATCTAACTTATAGCGCTGTTTTTTCAGTGAAAATTTATATTCCATCCAACGGACTAACAGGCAACCAACCTAATCAAGTTTCCTTAAAATTACAAAATGGTTCTTTGAATGAACCTTGGACCACACAAACGGAAGTTATCAAACCTGTTACCCTAGACCAATGGCAAACCATCACTTTTGATTTTGCAAATGATGCTTACATAAATTTGGCTGATACTGGGGCTCCACGATATCGAACAGATTTTGATCGAGTGCTCATCCAAGTAAACGGAGAAAATAATAATGATCAGGTGGTCGCTTTTATAGATGACTTTTTCTATCAAATAAATACGCCAGTTGATCCGGTCTTTGACCAATTGGTTTGGTCAGATGAATTTACGGAAGATGGTACAATTGATGATACAAAATGGTTTCATCAAACAAAATTGCCAGCAGGAGGAAGTTGGTTTAATGGAGAATTACAACATTATACTGATAGAGTTAATAATTCAGTTGTTGAAAATGGTTTATTGAAAATTATTGCAAAAAAAGAAAATTTTACCAATCAAGGTTTTACTAAAAATTATACTTCTGCTAGATTAAATTCTAAATTTGCGCTGCAATACGGAAAGATAGAAATTCGCGCTAAGCTACCTGTCGGCGATGGAACTTGGCCCGCCTTATGGATGCTAGGTAAAAATATCAATGAGGATGGTGCCTATTGGCAGACGCAAGGCTTTGGAACTACTTCGTGGCCAGCTTGTGGAGAAATAGATATTATGGAACACTGGGGTAGAAATCAAAATTTTGTCCAAAGCGCCATGCACACACCTTCCAGCTTTGGTGATACCCAGGATAAAGGAGGACGGATTATTCCTACCGCTTCTACTGAATTTCATGTTTATAGTCTAGAATGGTCTGCAGAAAAAATGGTCTTTAAGATTGATGGGATCATTCATTATATCTATGATCCTGCCAATAAAAATGCGACTAATTGGCCTTTTGATGCCGAACAATATATACTAATGAATTTTGCTGTTGAGTCAGTCATTAGCCCTAGTTTTGTAGAAGATGCAATGGAAATTGATTATGTAAGAGTCTATCAGGAAACGACCGTTTCGACTAGACCACCAATTGAAAATTCGGTAACTCGCTTTTATCCTAATCCGGTAAAAAACGAATTAAATATTGTTCTTCCAGATCAAAGTATACAAAATATTTTTCTGAAAATTTATGCTACAAATGGTTCTCTGGTTCGATCTTCTATTCATCCCGTCGTGGAAGATATCGCGACGATCAAGAATCTTAGCTTTTTAGAAAACGGTACCTACTTGGCTGTTTATCAAATAAATAATAAAAATTATGTTTTAAAATTTCTAAAAGAATAAAATCTGATTTATTGGTGAGATGAAAAATACAATTAAGGGTTTTTTAAGAATTCGAAATTATCTCGTTTTGGAACGTTAATGAATTAGAAGCTGTTTAAGAATGTTCACAAAAGGTGAGGATAAGTGCTTGATAATGTGGTCGATGCTCATTTTTCTCTGAATAGCCTTAGCTATTGAGATAAAAATAGCAGAAGATCC
>JALZUU010000430.1 GCA_023300665.1 Saprospiraceae bacterium
ATCATTAAGATGTTGTTTATGAACAGTTTTCTCCTGTCTCGATTTATAGCTAAATTAAAAAATATTTTATGAAAAATGGTATCTTTACAAAGATACGAAATGGTATCTTTACAAAGATACGAATGAACAGAAAAGAAAAAGAAACTGTCGAAATTTTTGGAAAAACTTACATGAATAAATTCGGTTGTTTTTTTTAGTTAATTGAACCCCTTAGCTTCCCGCTATAAGGCCTTTAAATTAAACAACTTCTATTCTAAAATAATTAATTTCAATTTTTGAGTATTATTAACCACTACAAAATAGACGCCTCCAGAAAGACCAGTTGTCGGAAGAGAAACTCGGTCTGCACTTACATAATTTCTTTCCGTAATTAAGGAACGAGTGAGACTGAAAATTTTAATATTCTCAATGGCAAGACCACTCAGAAATACTTCATCTTGTTTACTTGCTGGATTTGGAAACATCATAAAGTCATCCTCTTGATAATTTGAATTAATTACAATTATTTCACTATAAGTACTGGTTCCATCAAAATCAATTTGAAGTAGTCGATAGTATAAATCGCCTCTATATAAGGTCATCACCGCTTTGTGTCGATATTGGTAGCTAGTAGGATTATTCGTTGTTCCTTGACCTTTTAATTCCTCAATTGTTTCAAACTGAAAACCATCCGTAGAAAACTCAATTAGAAATTTATCATTATTCACTTCCGCTAAGGTAACCCAATCTAATAATACATCTGTACCATTTTGTCGGGCGGTAAAGCTTATTAATTCTACCGGAAGAGCGGAACAACTGCTAGTGACCGTAGCATCGGTTACGGCAGCACTGGTTCCTGTATATCCACCTTCATTCATTACCACTCCTTTGGTAGAATCAATCGTGGCAGGAGACAATCCTAAAAAATGATCATCGTCAGGATCCGTAAATCCTGCTTCAATCGCATCTGCACAACCGTCGCCATCACTATCTGTATTTAGATAATCAGCGACTCCTGTGGTCGTTTCGATGGGGATGATTTCTGTGCCAGAACAATCGGTAGTGACCGTAGAAGTTCCCGAAAATTCTAATCCATAAAAACGAATTTGATTACTCCACGTTCGCACTCTGATAAATTGAACATCTGAAGGAGCAGCATAAGATAATACGGTGGGTCCACCAGAAACATTTTGTCCGCCAAAATATCCAGTTTCAGTAGTGCCATTGGCAGCCATAGCATGGAATTGAATAAATTGACTTCCTGATCCAGCACCTACATAAAAATCAATGGTAGCGCCTGCTGGAACTACTTGACCTAAATCATAAACGACGGTCGCTTGTCCTCCTCCTGCTGATGCAAAATCAGGATCACTCAAACCCGTTGCTCCAGTTCCATTAGCTATATCAAAAAATCCATTATTATTGAATGCGCTTTGAGCGTTTACCGTAGTGGTTGTAGTATTCGTTTCGCTACAGCTTGGATCATAAATATCCGCCAGTCCATCGTTATCTGCATCGTTTGAGTTATCTATCAATCCATCATTATCGATATCTGTTCCGCCTGCTTCGACAATATCAAAGATACCATCGTTGTCTGAATCTAAATCAAAACTATTAGGAATTCCGTCTCCGTCAGAATCACAACTTGCTGTGGTTGGTTCCTCGTAAAGGATGATATCGTCAATCGCTAGATCATTTCCACATCCTCCTTCTCCGTTGTTAATAAAAACAATATTTACAGAAGTAGCACTTCCACTATTAAAACTTAAAAGGTAATTATTCCATGTATTGGTGGCAGAAGATATCGGTAACGTACCAGTATCAATGGTTCCTAAAATCGTATTATTTGAAGCATCTTGTACTTTGATCGTTACATCTGGTAATACAAAAGAACCACAACAAGCATTACATCCATTTTCATTACTGATGTCGTTGGCGTTGGTGATCCAAGCGGAAAGACTATAGTTGGTATTGGTTGGTACACTTACTGTATTTCGATAAAATTCACTTGGATTAAGATCCGCATTTACTACATACGCATAGCCAGAACCATCTTCCGTTGTATGATCATAGATAAAAGGCCAATCCCCATTCGCATCATTGGTGCTAGTAGCAATGGTATATTCTCCATCTTGCAATCCATTTGGATAGACAGATGCAGGAGGGTCATCATTATAAATAAAATCGGTAGAAGAGGTGCCAGTTAGTGGTGCTCCAGGATAAGCACCAAAGCCAAAATTTTCTAAGAAGATAATACAATCCGCATCTTCGATTAGATCTGGAATACCATCGTTGTCATCGTCTAAATCATTGATATTCACTATTAAATCTCCATCTGGATCATCATTGGGACCAAACTGAGCGAAAATAGAATTTGTGAGGGTGAGGAGGGTAAACAAAAGAAAGTATTGTTTAACCATGATATTGGGTTGTTTAGCGTTTAGTTATTTATTGATTCATTCGTTGTGTGACATGCAGTTATTAATATTTTAGTCAATTATTAAGCCAATTTAAGTTTAACAACTCAAGCCAATTTGTGGGATTTATGACATAATCTAAGGATGTTTAAGAGTAAAAAGGTCTAAAAAGCTTATTTAAAGGGAAAAATAGTAACTAAACTTGGATGGATGATAAAGGGAATTTTAACTCGTTTTTAACAACTTCATCTTCCATTAACCGTCTACTGCTGGACAAATTTTTACCTACCTTTTCTATGAAAGAAGATAAATAATGTGCAACCTTGTTAGAGTTTCTATGTCATTTATTTGGAACCAAATAAATTCACAAACGTTCTATAAATACCAACTTAAACTCATAAAATTTACCATGCGCCTCTTAGTCCTATGTTTACTCCTAATTAATTGTCTAAATCTTATCGCTCAAGATACGACCACTGATCTCCCTCCCAAGAAGCAATACGCTACTAAAATGATTGCGGGTGTGACACCGCCGTCGATTGATGGGCAGCTTGATGATCCAGCTTGGGAAACCGTGGAGTGGGGCGGCGACTTTATCCTTCGTGAACCAGAATATGGTCCTGCACCGAAAGCAAAGACTTCCTTTAAGATTCTTTATGATGCAAAAAATATTTATATCGCTTTTCGTTGTTTTGATGAGGAACCAGATAAGATCGAAAAACGAATGGGGCGACGAGATGGCTTTGAGGGAGATTGGATAGAAATTAATATTGATAGTTACCATGATTTACGAACCGCTTTTTCTTTTACAACTACAGCGGCTGGCGTAAAGGGCGATGAGTTGATTTCTAATAATGGAAATAATTGGGATAGTAATTGGAATCCGATCTGGTACACAAAATCCAAGATTGATGAAAAAGGTTGGACGGTTGAAACCCGTATTCCATTGAGTCAGTTACGTTTCCGAAATGCGGATATTCAAACTTGGGGTATTCAGATGACACGCCGTGATTTTCGTAATGCAGAAAGATCGGTCTGGCAACCCATTCCTCAAAATGCAGGTGTTTGGGTGAGTGGATTTGGAGAGCTAACGGATATCAAAGGGTTGCGTCCACAAAAACAAATCGAGTTACAGCCTTATGTACTTGGACAAGCAGATGTCTACGAAAAAGAAGTAGGGAATCCCTTTGCAGATGGTTTTGATACGAAAGCAACCATTGGTCTAGATGGAAAAATTGGGGTAACCAGTGATCTAGTAGTAGACTTTACTATCAATCCTGATTTTGGACAAGTAGAGGCGGATCCTTCGGCAGTCAATCTGAATGGATTCCGAATTTTCTTTAATGAGCAACGTCCCTTTTTTATCGAAAACAGAAATATTTTTGATTATCAATTGACGGGTTCTGCGGCAGGTGGTAGTTATGATACTGATCAATTGTTTTATTCTCGTCGGATCGGTGGACAACCGCGCGGTAGTGTAATCACAGGCGATAGTATTTATACTGATTTTCCACAAGCCGCTCGAATTTTAGGTGCTGCAAAATTTAGTGGTAAAACAAAAAAAGGATTATCTATCGGAATCTTGGAAGGGATTACCGCCAAAGAATCTGCGATACAAGATATTAAAGGAGAGCGTAGTGAAACAGTGGTGGAGCCTTTTACTAGTTATTTTGTCGGTCGATTACAACAAGATTTTAATGGAGGAAATACCGTGGTTGGCGGAATTCTAACCGCAACAAATCGGAAGATCGAAGGAACTGGTTTAGATGATGTAGTCAAATCAGCGTACTCAGGTGGTGTAGATTTTTTGCATAAATGGGACAACCAACGGTGGCAAGTTTCAGGAAAAGCATTGTTTAGTAACTTGAACGGTTCCCGCGAATCGATCACGAACGTACAACAAAATTTTGAACATTATTTTCAACGACCGGATGCAGATCATCTTTCTGTGGATACCGCAGCGACGAGTTTAACAGGGACGGGAGCTACCGTGAAAATTGCCAAGTTTGGTGGCCGCTGGAAATTTGAAACTGGACTGACTTATCGTTCTCCAGAATTAGAATTAAATGATATTGGATTTTTGGTCAACTCAGATGAGATCAATCATTTTTTCTGGGGAGGCTATCGAACAGAAAAGCCGTTTTCAATTTTTCGATCTGCAGGTGTGAATATCAATATGTGGAACCGTTGGGATTTTGGTGGGAATTTTTTACATAATTCCATCAATGGAAATTTCTTTGTACAGTTTAAAAACTTCTGGACTTTTAATTCTGGTATCAATCAGGAAATTCACGATATTAATAATAATGCATTATTTGGAGGACCTGCATTAAGACGTCCTGTTGGTACGGCACATTTTCTGGGGTTAGGATCGGATGATCGGAAGAAATTATATGTCAGTTTTAATATGACGAATGTTTGGTCTGAAAATGATAATGTGCAAGTGAATAGTTATGGAATGTTTATTCGTTATCAACCAGTGAATGTTTTTAATATCAGTATTTCTCCGAATTTTACTCACTTTCAACGGAAATCACAGTATGTTAGTTTGGAGCAATTTGAAACAGAGGATCGTTATGTTGTAGCGAGTATTGATCAAAAAACGATCAGTGCTTCGATCCGATTTAATTATTCGATTACACCAAATCTTTCTTTTCAATATTATGGACAACCTTTTATTTTTCAAGTAAACTATGATGATTTTAAGTATATTGATGATCCACTTGGAGAGACCTTAGAAGACCGAACAAATTTATTATTGAATGATCAAATTAGTTTTGATGATGAGAATAATAAGTTTTTAGTAGACGAAAATCTAGACGGATTAGAGGACTATGATTTTGGAAAACCGGACTTTGCAGTGATTGAGTTTCGTTCAAATTTTGTGATGCGTTGGGAGTACAAACCGGGCTCGGAATTATTCCTCGTATGGGCACAAGGCAATGGCGCATTCGGTGATCCAGAAAGGCCTTTATGGCAAAATTTTACGGATAATTTATTTGGGAATAGTGGAAGAAATACTTTTTTAGTGAAATATACTTATCGGTTTTTGCGATAGGGAGGAGTTGAGATGTTGAATTGTTTAGCTTACTCTAAAAAGTGTATTTCTCGCAGAGTTCGCAAAGGCGCAGAGATTCTTTAACGTGTATATCTTTTAACGCGAAGCAATTATATATTTTATTCTTCTTAAATAAGATTTAGAATTTCTGTTTTTCTACTTTT
>JALZUU010000431.1 GCA_023300665.1 Saprospiraceae bacterium
AATTTTTATTGATCACCTTAGCCGGAGCTGTGGACTTTTTCCTAGCTCCGGCATCCTTTCAAATATACTCACCTCTATCATCTCCGACAATTTTTGCATTTGCTTTTGCATTTGAGAAAATATAAAAAGGTTCGACTAAAGAATCATGCAACCTATTTTATTCATTCCTGTCTTTTAATTTTCAAATTAAAATGACAATTTATGAAAAACCTCCTTTTTTTTCTTACACTTTTTATGTTATCATTCGCTCTTTTCTCTTGTAAAAATAATACAACCTCAAAAGAAGTTTTACCCACTAATCCATATCAGTCAAGTCTAGATACGCTTGATGCTAAGTTGAATAAAATACTGGGTGAGACTATCATCACTGGTTTTTCGGTATCCATTCTGAAAGGAGAAGAGATGATTTTTTCAAAAGGATATGGATATGCTGATGTCCAAAATAAACACTTATTTACACCTCAAACAAAACATGTACTCGCTTCTATTTCAAAAACGTATATTGGCCTATCCATCGTAAAGCTAGTGGAGCAAGGTAAACTCAATTTAGACGATCCAATCAATAAGTATCTTCCATTTAAAATTACCAGTCCGCATTTTCCCAACACACCAATTACCGTCAGACATTTAGTCAATCATACTTCTTCCTTGAATGATGAGTTTGACGATGGAGATAAAAGATCGAGTCAAGTAGTAGAGCAATCCATTTATTCAAAAGAAGAAATTCCAAAAAAGCTGGCAGATGATTTATTTTATTTTGATGGAGAAATAATGAGTTTGGAAGACTACTTAAAAAATATATTCACCCCAAAAGGAATTTGGTATAATAAGACCAATTTTTCTGATTTTAAACCAGGAACCAAGTATGAATACTCAAATGATGGAGCGTGTCTTGCTGCGCTAATCGTAGAGAAAATAGCAGGTAAACCATTTTTCCAATTCACCAAAGAAAACATTTTTGATCCATTGGATATGAAAAACACTTCTTGGTTTTACAAAGACTTGGATGCTTCTGTTTCTAAATTATATGTTCCGGATAATTATGATAAGCCAACAACCGTATTTGAATTTGCAAGATATAAGGATTCTGGTTATCCAGCTGGTGACTTAATTTCTAATGCTGACGATCAATCCAAATACTTGATAGAAATGATCAAAGGTTTTAAAGGAGAAGGAAAAATTTTAAATGCAAAAAGCTATCAACTATTATTGAATCCGATGTTGGAACGAGATGAATTTTCCGATGATGATACCAGCGCTTTTAATGATGAATACAATGTTGGTACTTTTTGGGCCATTTCTGCGCCTGGATTGCGACTACATAAAGGAGGAGGAATGGGTATATTTTCCCTACTTTATTTTAATCCAGAAACAGAGGTCGGTGTATTTACTTTTTGTAATTTAGCGTATCCTGATTTTGGAACGATCGTGAATGTGGTGAGGGAAATTGAAAAGGAAATTAAATAGTGTAAATTTGTTTATAAACAACTTCAGTATGGATAAAGCACTTCAAACCATGAACATAATTCTCAAATTTATAATTCTAATTTTTTCTTTCTTTCTATTATTTGGTTGTACTAAAAAAAACAATTTCCAATTTAATGGGGCATATCCTAATTGGGAATATACCAGTATGTACCATGAAGAAGATATCCTTTATATTAAAGGAAATGATCCTGCTCATATTGATTTTCGGAATAGAATATTTGTTACCATTGATTCGTCGCTAAATATATTGTTGAATAATCATGTTGTTTCTCTTAAAGAATTTGAAGAAGGTTTTGAATATTTATATATAAATCCAGATAGAAAGAAACATTTGCCTGAATCTCCTGAAAAAGCAGTTGTATTTCTTGCCTTAAATATGGTGGCTAATTTTCAAGATCAAGCAAGCCCTTCTTTAGCAAAAAAGAAAAAATATCTCGAAGTGAGTCAGATACAATTAAAAATGGTGGAAATAATTCAGCAACACCAAGAAGCTTATGTGAAAAATAATTTAGGAAACCAATTAAGTGCCATAACGAAGGAGCAACAAAAAGATATAGAAAAGAAATTCCCTTTAAATATGGCGATGTATTCCATTGCTCTTAAGGAAAGTAGAAAAAAAATGGATCAAGGGATCATATCGAAAATTCCACCATGGGCTGAAAAAGATGGAAAGCTAAAAGAACGGAATATCATTAAGGTAGTAGTCGATGATAAAAATAAACTCTATTTACGAGATAAGATTTTTCCTCTTGAAAACTTAACCTCAACTATCAAAAAAATGATTATGAACGTAGAGGATGATCCCGATTTCCCAGAAGGACCTAGAAAAGCAATTGTCTCTTTAAAAAATCATAGAGAAACGGATTATAAGAAATATCTAAAAGTCTATAACGCTTTAAAAAATGCCTATAACGAACTTTGGGAAGAACAATCTCAAAACCTATTTGGTAAACCTTATGAATCCTTAAATAAAAAAGAGCAAAGAGAAATAAAAAAAATAATACCCTTTGTTTTATCAGAAGCAGAACCTGTCTTCAATGGAGAGTAGTTAAAAATTAATCAAACAAATTCAGATAAAAACCGATCGAAAGATTACTTTATGAAAAAAATATTTAGCAGCTTATTCTTCTTTGTTTTGTTGTTTGTTATTTGTTTTATCCTATCGGTAAGATTTGGAGATTTGCAAGTAAAAGATGGAGAGAAAATTATATTAGGATATGAAAAAGGTCAAAAAGAATTTATCATTAATGATTATCAAGAATTTGGGTTAAAGTCCATTGATGGGCCTTATATTTATGATGAGGGAACCCACTATAAAATTATAAGGGTTGAAGAAAAAAATGGCATTTATCAGCTAGCCACGGTAACCAAACCCAAAGACGCACCTTTAGAAATTCTCGTAAAGGTAAGCAATGATGATAAGGATGAGTTTAAGTTAAGTTTGTCGAAATCCGAAGAAATTAAAACTCCGCCAGCTACCACACTAACCAATTCAAAAATCATTGCCATTTCAGATATCGAAGGAAATTTTAATGGATTTTCTTCTTTTTTAAAAGCGCAAAAAGTAATTGATGAAAACTTCCATTGGACTTTTGGAGATGGACACTTGGTTTTAGTGGGTGACTTTATGGATAGAGGAAAAAATGTGTTGCCCGTACTTTGGCTAATTTATAAACTTGAAAAAGAGGCTGCAAAAGAGGGGGGTGGTGTACATTTTATTTTAGGGAATCATGAAGCAATGAATTTTTGTGGCGATCTAAGATATGTAGCTGGTAAGTATAGTGCCTTTGGACAAGCCTGTTCGAATGATGAAAAATTTAAGCCAACCCATTTAAAGATGATGAATGATCCAAAATTTTTATTAGGAAATTGGCTTAAATCTAAAAACGTAATAGAACGGATCAATGAGTACCTTTTTGTTCATGGAGGAATTAGTCCAGAATTGCTGGCTGAAAAATTGACCATGGATGAAATTAATGTAATTGCTAGAAAAAACTTGCATAAAGATCTTTATGGATTATCAGAAAAAATGAATTCAGGAGATCACCAAGCCAACTTGATAATGGGAAGAAAAGGACCTATGTGGTATCGAGGTTTTTCCTACGATTATAAATCACATTATAAAAAAATGACTCCAGATGATTTTACCAAAGT
>JALZUU010000432.1 GCA_023300665.1 Saprospiraceae bacterium
GCTCAATTATCTCCTACCTCCTTCCTGTATATTTGGGAAGATATGAATGGAAATTCTATAGGTAGCGGAGCTACTCAGAATAACTTGCCAGCTGGTGAATATAGAATAACCGCAATAGATAATAACACTGGTTGTCAAAATGTACTATCAATAGTTATCGACAATATCAATCCACTGACGGCAAATGTGGTCGTTGATAATCAGCCTGATTGTAATGTAAATAATGGAGCCATCACCATAATTGTAAATGGTGGTAGTGGAGATTATTCATTTGGGAACACTAATAATCTACCTGCTGGTGGAGGTAGTACTATTGTGATTGACAATGTCACAGGATGTGAATTGGTGGTTGATTACGTGTTAGAAAACAATGTTCCTAATGCCACAATTACGGTAGATCCTATCTTGAATTTGCCATGTGCAGGTGATCAAAATGGAACGGTCGTATACACGGTGACTTACGATCCAGGATTTGTAGGAAATGGTATAGAAGAAATACAGCGAAACGGAGTCAGTGTCCCTAATGGAACCTTAACAGTCGGTGATTACGATATCCTTGTTTATGATGATAATAATTGTCTGGCAGGAACAGCTTCGTTCACGGTAGTTGAACCAGAGAATATCGAAGTTACTTTTACAAGTGCTGATGCGACTTGTACAGAAGGTGGCTTGATTAATCTAGATATCATCGGAGGAACTCCTCCTTATAATGTTGATTGGAATATTCCTGGAACTAATAATCCAGAAGACTTGACCGACCTGATAGCAGGTGATTACGATGCGGTAATTACAGATGCTAATGGATGTACCGTTGCAGTTCCTGCGATTACGATCGAAACTTCTTGTGATCCTTGTAGCACCCCACCAGTCATTGTAGGTATTCAAACTACGTCGGCAGATTGTAGTGTTGCCAATGGATTTGCAGAAGTAATAATGGACGGTGATCTTGATGATTTTATTTATTCTTGGCCTACATCAATTAATGAAAATATTAATAGTAACACGGCAAATAATTTATTGTCGGGTGATTATGAAGTAACAGTTTCTAATAGTGCAGATATCTCTTGTTTCACAATTGAAACCTTTATCATTGAAAATAATCAAGCACCAGATGCAGAAATTGTTATCAATGAACCTGCAACTTGTGAAGCAGCGGATGGTGTGGTAACTTTATCCCCTGCGAATCTGATTTATACATGGCCGGATACTGTTGTTGGTGCAAGTCGTTCTGATTTAGCAGCAGGTCCTTATAGTGTAACAGTTTCTGAAAATGGAAATGGTTGTACGGAAGTTATTGAAGTTGTCGTAGGATCAATTAGTGATCTGGTGGTTACCCATACGGTGGATAACGCACCTTCATGTGGAAATTCAGATGGAGTAGTTACAATAGTAGTTGATAACGGAAGTGGTCAATATATCTTTGATCCTGCAATCACTAATAACACAATGTCTAATCTGTCTGCAGGTGGTCCATATGAGATCACGGTAACAGATATCATCACAGGATGTGTGACGGACTACGAATTTAGTCTGACTGAAAATATTGTAAATGCTGAAATATCAATTGATCCAAACGTGATGGTTTCTTGTATTGGAGCTGAAGACGGTTTTGTAGAAATAATTGATGTTGATTATAATCCTGGATTCGTTCAGCCTGCACAAATAAAATACCTACAAGATAGCATTGAGGTAACCAATGGTGAATTGATAGCCGGTAATACTTATTGTATTGAAATACGAGACGGAAATAATTGCTTAGCAGGACTCGAATGCTTCCAGGTGACTGCACCAGAATTACTGGTAGCAAATACTTCTTTGAATAATATCACTTGTACGGAAAATGGAAGTATTCTATTAACTGTTACCGGAGGAACTGCTCCTTATACCTATAACTGGAGTAATGGAGCTACAACGAGTAACTTAGTTGATCTGACAACAGGAGGATTCTATATGGTAACGATTACTGATGACAATGGTTGTGAGACTATTTTAGATCAGAATTTGACAATTATCAACGAATGTGATGTATGTGAACCACCAGTCATCGACAATGTCATCATCACTGATGCGACTTGTGGTAACGCAGATGGTTCGATTAGAATCGAAATGGTAGGTAGTGGATATATATTTAACTGGGACCCAGTAAATGTAAATAATGAAATTGTTAATCTACCAGGAGGACCGGTACATGTGACGATCACAGATGTCAACGATCCAACTTGTTTTATTACCGAGACTTTTGTCATCGGAAACGCGGATGGACCTCAAGATGTTACGGTGGTAACTACAGATGCTACTTGTGATAATAATGATGGAACAGCTACCTTAACACCTGCTAACTACCAGTATGTTTGGGATGTTGATGGCGATACCACTGCAATGCGTAATGATCTTTTAGTAGATATTACTTATGTAGTAACGGTTATCGATCCAATGACTGATTGTTTTGATGTAATAGAGATAGAAGTTGGTTCAACTAACCCATTATCGGCAGATGTAGTTATTAATAATTTACCAAATTGTGGAGCTGCAGATGGATCTGTAACGATTGTTCCAATAGGCGGTAGTGGAAACTATGAGTTTGGTGCGTGGCCAAGTGATACTCGAACAGACTTAGCTTCTGGACGAGATAGCGTGATCATAAGAGATATTACGACAGGTTGTACTTTTGAAGTAGCATTTACTTTGTCTGATAATACGCAAAGCGCGACAATTAATATTGTTAATAATACGATTGATTTAGATTGTGCAGATGATGCTAATGGAACGGTTGTCTTTGATGTAACATATGATGCTGGATTTGCAATCCCAGCTGATACGACGATTCTCAAAGATGGAATTCCTGCTCCACCTAATGGAATGTTGACTGCAGGTAATTACTGTATTGAAATACGAGATGCAAACGATTGTATCGTTACAGAATGTTTCGTGATCAACGAACCATCAGCGTTAACATTAGATGCTGTTCTAGTGGATATTTCTTGTACAACACCTTCGAGTATTGATTTGATTATTCAAGGAGGAACAATGCCTTATATAATTGACTGGGAAGATACGGTCAGTACAGATGTAGAAGATCGGGACGATTTACCTGTAGGTAATTACAGCGTAACAGTGACGGATGCAAACGGATGTATTGCAGTTATTAATGACTTACCAATTGTTGATACTTGCCCACCTTGTGAAGAAACACCGATTGTGGTTAACAACCTTACAATAGTAGACGCAGGATGTGAAGGCCAACTTGGTTCTGCAGTGATTGATGTACAAGGAAATGAGGCAGATTATATCTTTGAATGGTCTCCGAATGTAAGTGATAATCACGAGGCATTTGACCTAATAGCCGGTAATTATTGCGTGACTATTACGGATCGAAATAATGGAGATTGTGTTATTCCTGAGCCAATCAAATTTGTTATTGGAAATCAAGATGGACCTAGTGTTGAGATAATTGAAAATATACCAGCAAATTGTACCGCAGCGGACGGCCAAGTAACTTTATCACCAGATACATTAATCTATGAATGGAGTGATGGAGGAATTGGAGCAGTCCGAAATGATTTAGGAGATACTACTTATACTGTTACGGTAACAGACCCTAATTCTACTTGTCAAAACTTTATAGAGGTTACCGTAACTTCAGTTTCTGATTTGATTGCAAATGGTATTTTAAATACTCCTGCAGACTGTGGCGTAAGTAATGGATCAGCGACTATCGAAGTGGTTGGTGGCAGTGGAAATTATATTTATAATAATAATTGGGGAACCAATGCCACTCGAACAGATTTGGCTGCGGGTAACTATCCAGTAACAATCACTGATCAAACAACTGGTTGTCAAGCAGAGATCATAATAGAAGTGCTCGACGATGTTCCTGCTGCGAATATTAGTTTACAACTACCTGTCCTAACAAACTGTCCTGGTAGTGCAGACGCGATGGCAGATTTCACCATTACGGTAGATCCAGGATATCAAGGTACACCAGTGGTTACCATTGAAGATGTTGATGGAACTGGAACTATTTATACTAACGGAAATCTATCTGCTGGAGATTATTGTCTGATCGCTAGAGATAGTAATAATTGTTTATCCGAACAAACCTGTTTCACCGTAACGGAACCTTCACCAATTATGGTAAGTGTTGATGTTACTAATAAGAATTGTGATACTAACGGAAGCATTGACTTAATCGTAAGTGATGGTGCTGGAATGTATCTATTCGATTGGGAAGATTTAGATCGAGACCAAGATCCTCAAAACAGAGCAGACCTCGCAGGAGGTATCTATCATGTTACCATTACAGATGCGAATGGTTGTATGATTGTACTTGATGATATTATCGTGATGGATGAATGTAATAATTGTAACATTGCGACCACGATTACGACCAATGAGCCTGATTGTGGATTGAGCAATGGAGCTATTCAAATCAATGGATTAGGAAACTATATTTATGAATGGTCGGATGGCAGCACAGATGCTGAATTGACAGGATTAGAAGCAGGTACTTACCGTGTGACAATCAGTGATGTGAATGATCCAAGTTGTTTCGAAGTAGAAATAATTACATTAAGTAATCCAGGTGCTCCAGTGGTAACTATTGGAGCAATTAATCCTGCTACTTGTCTATTGGCAAATGGTAGTGTTACACTTGAGCCATCAACCTTATCTTACGAATGGGAAGATATTGATGGTGAAGATTTTGGATCAGGTCCTTCTAAAAACAATCTTCCGGCAGGTACTTACTACGTAACAGTAGCTAGTGGAACCAGTCAGTGTATCGAAATATTAACAATAGAAATAGAACAAAACAACCCACTTACCGTCAGCGCGGCGGTTATTTCTGAACCGGGTTGCGATGAGTCTAACGGCTCTGTAGAGATTCTGGTCGTTGGTGGTAGTGGGGACTACCGCTACGACCTGGATCCTACAAATTTGCCAGCTGGTATTTACACTGTAAATGTGCTGGATGAAATTACAGGATGTACTAGTGCAGTCACCTTCACACTAGAAAATAGTGTAATAGCCGGAGCTAATATTACGGTTGATTCACTACTATTATTAGAATGTGCTGGAGACGAAAACGGATCTGCACTCTATAATATAACTTATGAACCTGGATTTATTACACCAGTATCCATCGAATTTGTAGATGGTAACGGTGATCCAGTAAATAACGGTAGCTTATCACCAGGTAATTATTGTATTATCGTCATGAACGGTGATAGTTGCTTAGCAGGTAGTGCTTGTTTCGAAGTAGTAGAGCCAGAAGGAATGAATGTGGCCATTAGTATTTCAAACGAAACTTGTGGTGCTGCAGGTGCTATTAATACTGCCGTCATGGGAGGTAATCCTGCTTACACTTATATCTGGTCGGATACTACTTTGACAACCGCTAACCGAACGAACCTAAGTGCTGGTACTTACCAGTTGACGGTAACAGACGCGAATGGTTGTCAAGCAATATTTGATGATTTAGTAGTTGCTGATGAATGTAGTGTAGATGATTGCGATAACTTAATCGTAACCAACATAGTTACCTTCGATGCAAGCTGTGAATTTGATAATGGAAGTGCGATGATTAACATCGTAGGAGATGAAGCAGATTACAACTTTAATTGGTCAAATGGTAATACTGGAAATAATATTTCTGGAGTTCCTGGAGCTGTTTACCAAGTAACTATCTCTGATCCAAGCAGTGCTGTTTGTGATACAGTAATAAATGTACTGATAGAAACTACAGACGGACCAGACGTGACAATTGTAAGTACGAATCCTGCTACTTGTATGGATACGGATGGAAGTGCAACCTTAAGTCCTGCTACACATAGTTATTCATGGAGATTAAATGGGGTAGAAGTAGCTACAGGAGCTAATCCAACAAACCTTGCGGCAGGAACTTATGAAGTAATTGCAGATGATAATGGATGTACGCAAGCACTATTGATAGAGATTGAATCGATTACGACGCTAGAAGCTACCGTAGAGATTTTGAGTCAATCTGATTGTGATCAAGAAAATGGAGTTGCTAGATTAACCATTATCAATGGTAGTGGAAATTATAATACTCACGATTGGGGTAGTGATCCTATAAACTCCAATTTTGGTTCAGGACCTCATAGTGTTACCGTAATCGATATTGATACGGAATGTGAAGTAGTTGTGAATTTCATAATGACAGATAACATACCTTCTGTAGAAATTAATATTACGAATATAACGGAGATTTCTTGTATAGGAAATACAGATGGTTCGGTAGCATATGACCTCAATCTAAGTACTGGATTTATTGGAACGGGAGAAGTCATAATTATGGATAGTAATGGTATTCCTTATGAAAATGGACAATTACCAGCAGGAGATTTCTGCTTAGTAGTCCAAGATGATAATGGTTGTATCGCTTCTGAAGAATCTTGTTTCACAATTGGAAGTCCGGAAGCATTAAATATCAACTTATCAAAACTTGATATAACCTGTGATCAGTCAGGAGTAATCTCAGTAGGGGTTACTGGAGGAAGTGGAAGCTACCTTTTCGATTGGGCAGATATTGCAGGTACAGATAATGACCAAAGTAGAAATAACTTAACTGCAGGTAATTACGAATTAACGGTTACCGATGCCAACGGTTGTACCGTAACTAGTGGAGCGATAAACATTAGTAGTGGTTGTATTACAACCGATACTGTATTCGTCGCAATACCTTTCGAAACGCCTACCGATACGATTTGTGTAGATCTGAGTGAAATAGGGTCAGACATTAGTCGTATCGCACTTTGTGATGCACCTGACTTTGGAACACTGACACCGGTTAACGATTCTTGTTTGGTATACACACCGAATGAAAGCTTTACTGGAGTAGATACGGCTTGTGTAATTGTTTGTAATACAGAAGCAGTTTGTGATACGACGATTATCATTATAAATGTTGGAAGTCCTGCACCATGTCCTGGAGAAATCTGGAATACGGTAGATACCGCTACCATTGTAAGTAGTAATTGTGTAGTGGGTGGTGAATACTGTGTAGATCTACCATTTATACAAATTAATAATTATCAAATTTTGGATAATGGTCAGCCATATACCAATGCGACTTTCGGTTGTGCGATTGATAGTGTGGTTAGCTATTCTACTTTCACCTTCCCAAGTAGCGGAAACATTGGTCCTTACCAATTAGAAAACTGGCGAGTGAATGGAAATAGTTACAACACTGAGTTTATGACTATTCCAGAATTAGTAGATTCTATGAATAGTTGGGATATTGGTACAACATGGTTCTTCGATGCAGCGAGTTCGACGATCAATGGTGGAAACCCTGACAATAGTTATGGTAATATGAGTGTACGTCAATTAATCACGAATGCCTTTACGATTGTAAATGTTAATACGATGTTGTCACCGACAGGTACTTCGTTACCACTGACCGCAGGATTCCACGAACTGATCTTTACAAATACCGTTACACGATGTACGGATACTTTATGGGCGAATGTTTATTGTGTGACTCCTGAATATGTAACGGATACGATCAATGTAGCGGATACAGAAACGGTTTGTCTAGATCTTTCAGAACTGCCTGGTAATTTTGTAAGGGTAGAAAATGCCTGTAATGATGCCTCTGGAGAGATCGTTATCTTCGATATTGACGAAAGTCAAGTATGTGTAGATTTCGAAGGCTTTGAGCCAGGTAGTGAAGATGCTTGTATGATTGTTTGTGATGATCTGGGCGTTTGTGATACTACTTACTTTACCATTACAGTGGTGGAAGATCTGACTGGAATTACGCCGCCAATTGTGGTAACAGATGTAGATACAACTTCTCGTAATAATGCCATTGATATTGATCAGTTATTTAATGATACCATTAATGGAACACTCGATACGGTCATTATCATTACGCCTCCAAATAATGGAGTAGCGGGAGTCAATGAAGACAATACGATTAAGTATACGCCAAATGAAGATTATTGTGAGCCTGAAGCACCGGATGTATTTACTTACGCAATTTGCAATCAAGTTGGTTGTGACACTACGCAAGTATTTGTTACGGTACTTTGTGATGACTTGATAATCTTTAATGGATTTAGTCCGAATGATGATGGGGTGAATGACTTCTTTACAATTCAAGGAATTGAAGCATTCCCGAATAATCACTTATTGATATTCAACCGTTGGGGTAATGAAGTTTACAACAAGCAAGGATATCTGAATGATTGGGATGGTACTTGGAATAACCGAAAATTATTACCAGATGGTACTTATTTCTACGTATTAGAAGATGGACAAGGTAAACGATATTCTGGATATGTTCAGATACATCGATAGAATATTATTTGAATAAGTTTTGCCTTTTAATAATCAATGGCCTGAACATTAAAACGTTCAGGCCATTGATCATTTAGTCTTTATGTGAATTAGAATTTAAGTGCTAATAGAAACCATACTATTGGGTAGATTATCTCAATTGAATTTGTTTTTTTGCTATTTGCTTCTGGCCATTGGCGATCGTGATCAAGTGAAGCAAATAGCCAAAAGCAAAATGCCAATAGCAGTTTTTAATCTAGTTTATTTACGTTTCCAAGTTACTGTTTTTCCTAGCATAGGAGTGCCGATATAACCTCGCATTTTTAGGGTATTAGAATCCTTTAAAGTAATTTGGGCTTTGTAAGATTTACCGTGGGTTAGATCATAAATTTCCCCGTCTTTCCAAGTTTCATCGTTGTCAAAAGTAAAACCTTTCATGATAACTGTTCCGACAAAATGGTTATTTCTTTTTGATGGATCAGGATTTAAAACATCTTTTTTTGGCTGACCATTTTCATCATTGGGATTTTCTGTCCAAATTACTTTTCCACCATAACTTCCTCCATCACGATATATTTCAATAATAGATTCCCGACTCTCTGTTCGCCATTCACCAAGAATATCATCTGTATGGTTTTTAGAGTGATGATCTACAGTATAACTGTTTAGTGGAAATGTGAGTAAAATTAGAAATAGAAAGTTGAAATACTTCATAGCGATAAGTTTTGAATTTTGTAAAGTAGCCTGAAAAAATAAATGCATGGATTTTTTAGATATTTAAAATTCATCTCTATTTTAAAAATCTTTAACGCTCACCGCTAGAGAATTGTTGGGTGAGGTAATTTTTTTATTGAAATAATCTGCATTAAAAATTGATCAATATACAGATGATCTTTCATATTAATTTCCTGTTAAGACCTTGTAATTTTAATAAATTAAGCGTTACTTGTTCTATATTAACCGTCAATTTAAATAATAGACCACTAAAAGGCAATATAGAATATAAAATAAAATTTTGTGAAACCATTATTAAAAAAAATACAACTAGGTTTTGGTAGCTCTTTTGCCATTAAAAAGATTGATTGTTCAATAGATCATCCGGCTCCGCAGTGGCATCAGCACCCTGAATATGAGCTTGTTTTTTTGAGTAAAGGGGTAAAAGGTCGCCGACATATTGGTCATCATTATGCTTGTTTTGATGATGGAGACCTTACTTTTTTGGGGTCCGATTTACCACATTATGGATATTTTAAAAAAGGAAAACCGAGTCAACATAAGATTGTCTTGCAATTACGCCGTGATTTTTTGGGATCAGGATTTCTTAGTCAACCAGAGATGGCATCGATTCGAGCTTTATTTGAAAGAGCCAAAGGAGGGATTACATTCAGTGGAAAAACTAAAGAGCGAATTGGAGCTACTTTAGAAAAATTATTAGAACTCGAAAACTTTGATCGCTTATTAGAATTACTTCGGATGTTTAACGATTTGGCCAATTCTACTGAATATGAAATATTGAAAGCTGACGGTTTTGCGGTAGAGGTCGATCCATCAGAGAAAGAAAGAATTCGCAAAGTATATAGCTATGTAGAAAAGAATTTTCAACAAAATATCCCATTAGAAAATATTGCTGCAAAAGTCAACATGACGATCCCTGCCTTCTGCCGTTATATCAAAAAATTAACAGGGAAAACATTCACCCAATTTGTCAACGAATTTAGAATTGATTATGCAAGTCGCCTCTTAGTGGAAGAATCAATGACAATTGCTGAGATTAGTTTTGCTAGTGGATTTAATAATTTCTCTCACTTTAATAAGCAATTCAAATCAATCACAAATCAAAGTCCTTCTGTATTTAGAAAGCAACAAAGACAATTGGTTGGATAATAAGGTGGTTGATCGTTTTTTAGTTGGAAACAGATCATAGGTGCTAATCTAGAGAAGGTCAGATTGGGTTTGACTATAATATTTTTTATTGAAATTTCAACAATTCAACAAAATCACTGCTTCTTTGCAATATAAATATGGGATTGAATTTTTTCTAGATTGAGTCGTTCTACGTCAGAAAAAAGATGATCGACTTCTTTACTTCTAGCTTGATACCAAGATTTTTTTCGAAAATAATAATTTAATTTTTGGCTAGAAAAAATCTTACCATAATCAGCGGAAATCTCATTAATCATCAGTTGTAAATCTCGAACAGCATACCGCTCAATTTCATCCTTGGCAAGTACTCGAGTAGAAGCAAAAGGAAATTTTCGATTCAAACTCGGTTGTAATTTTCGAGAAAGTTGCTCAAATTTTCCTTCCTGATTTAAACGATAATTTTCGTAATAGTTAGTTTCATTATAATCTCTTTTCCAGATATAATCTTGCATTGCAGTATGCTGAGTAGCTTGTAGTGCCTTGATCGAATCAGGAGCATTTGCGTAACGGTCTGTTTCAAAATATTCTGGAGATAAATAAAAGTCTACATAAGCTAATTCGAATATTTCTTGATCAATCAGGCTAATACTCAAGTTCGCATCGTTGGTTTTTCCGTGTACGGCAATCAAATCAATCGCTCGTCCATCTGGGAAAAAGCTCACTAGATTAAAAGAAGTACCATCACTATCTTCTTGGCTTATTTCATAGAAAAATATATCCAAGGTGTCTCGTCGAGCAAGTCGTTTGCCAAACAAGTAGCTATCTGAACGCAAAGTTGTATCTGGTAAAAATAATCGAGCTTCTTGATAAAGTTTATCAGCTTCAGACAATACAGCTGACTGGTTTAAAGCGTCTGCAAATTTCTGGAAACGAACCTTTCTTTCTTGATAAGAAATTTCAGGGGAAGGAGAAGTGATGATTTTTTCTTCTTTGGTAGGAATAGCTTCGCCCCCTCGCTGAAATAGCAAGTTGTAACAACCCGCTATTGCTAGCAGACTGACCAAAATCAGGGACGCTCTAATCATATTTATGATTTTATTTATATAAACTATAATCATACCATTTTAGTGTTGATCAGTGCTAAATCACCTTTGTTGGTTTGTCTATATTAGGACATTTATTTTATTTTGAAATATTTTTTCCTAAAGCATTGGATTCTATTTAAAAACCTTTTATCATTGTATTTTATCATTGTTTATTAAATAAACGAAATTAATCAATGTTTAATTCTCTCTATAAGTATTCTGTGATGATGCTATCTTCAACTTCGTATTGTTGCTGTTGCTGCTGTTGTCATATGCCAGAATTTAATTCTGAAAGAAGCTGATACTTATAAATGAAAATATATAATTAAAATAAGCCTCTTCAGATACTCTGAAGAGGCTTATTTTTTTACCCTCATTTTTTATGAAAATAAAATTTAGAATGTCTATACGAATTTTAAATATTGGATCATTACTTATTACCTTCAACCGCTGCTGTTGCTACTGTCGTTGTTGCTGTCGTATGCCTATGATAAAAATTCCGCTATAAATTAAATTTTAATAAAAAATTAACTAAAGGTCTTTGCGGAAATATTCATCGCAAAGACTTTTTTATTTCAAATAAAGTAAT
>JALZUU010000433.1 GCA_023300665.1 Saprospiraceae bacterium
ATTAACGGAACAATCAATGCTAATCAGTGGGTCCTCATCGGGAACACATACTAAATTTTTCAATCAAGCAGAAAAACAAATCAGTAAATTTGAAAGAAGAATAAACCGGATTTTAGAAGGTCGTGCGGATAACTGACCGATCCCGACGAAGGAAGAACGAACGATTCCGAAGGATAGCGTAAAAATATGTCAAGAGAGAGAACCGCGTAAGCGAACGGGATGGCATTTACCGATTAAAAAAATTAAATTCCGCTTTAAGAAACCTAGCCTAGCACTTTGCTCACGCGCGGGTTTCGCAAAGCTACTGGGGCTTTTCTCTAGCTTCGCTCATGAGTTTTGAGAACTCCGAGAGCTGGCAAAGCAGCAGAAGCAAGTGTTCTTAAAGCAAATAGTAATGCATAACATAGAGAACGCTTAGATCAGCAGAGCGCCAACACAGGACAATTAGAAAACAAGCTAACCAACAGATACCTCAGATTTGTCACTCAAAAAACTAAACCGCTAAATCCTTCTTACTCCTCCAACACCAAAAACTCCACTCTTCGATTTAGCTGCCGACCTGACTCCGTGTAATTATCCGCAATTGGATGTAGACTACCGAAGCCTTTAAAGCGAGTACGGGCTGGGTGGATACCATATTTGTTGAGGTAAGATACCACGGCAGCGGCACGACGTGTAGATAAAGAAAGATTGTATTCTTGATCTCCGACATTATCGGTATGACCTCTAATTTCGATTTTTAGATTGGGGCGATTTTGCATCAGTTCCAATAGTTTTTTCATCTCTACATAGGAACGAGGGAGCAATTCACTTTCCGCCGTATCAAAAAAGATATCTTTTAATTGTACGGTCTCTCCTTTCTTTACTTTGATACAACAAAGGTCATTTTCTTTGACTGGAACATCAATGATTGGGTTTTGCTTGACCACCATAACATCGTCAATATAATAATATGCATATGGTAAACTATTAGCATGGACTTCTTTCGTTTTTGTTTCTTCGTCGGAGAAAAAATTTCCGATGGTCACATGTTCCGATTCTGATTCGGCTCGAAAACTTCCTGAAATCCGTGTCCAAGAATCATTGCGCTGATCGATGATCGCTTCCGTAATTACCTGTGGTGCATACTTGAGCGGAGCGGCGGTAATTTCACCAATTGCTTCATTGGAAAAATACATCCCAAGGTTGTTAATTCTTAGGGAACGGGGTAGATGACTGACCCAAAATTCGGCGTAATATTGTTGTCCTGGAACAAGCGGTTCTTTTAACTGAATCTGGATATATTCACGACAATGTGGTTTTCCATTTTCACAACCATAGGCGGTTACGCCACTCATCGACACACCGCTATGTGCGCCTTGTTCGCCAAATCCTTTTTTTGCCCATTGTGCAGGTACACGTACTTTAGGTCCAAAAATATCAGGGGAAGCCCCCGTAGGAGCATTCCAATATTTCATAACGGTCGTAAAATGCTTACCACTATAAAACCAACCAATCGGTGTAGCAGAATATTTTTCAAAACTTGGATTAGGAACAATATTTTCTCGCACTACTCCAGCTGGAGCTTGTGAATAGATCGGTTCCAGTAATAACTGAAAACAACCCAAAAGGATCGATAAGGTCAGAAATAGTCTCATTTTACTCCTATTGTTTGTTTAACACACTATAATTTTAGGCTTTATTCTAAAATAAACTCAGTGTATTTCTTAATTTAAACGTATAAATAGGTCTGTATTATGGATATGAGGGTCAGTTTAACACTTTATCATTAAAAATAATATAAAAATTATGCCATCTATTCTCAAATAGAAGTGCGAACCACAATTTAAAGATAAATTTATCATCTAACTAAACATCAATTCTTTCTCCTACAGGAGCATTTGTTTCAGGAACTTGATTTTCCTTTTGATTTTCTTCAGCTCCAGGTGTATTGACTCCTTCTTGAAAACCAGCTAAGGCGAGGATTCCACGATCAGATAGGACTTGATCATTTACATTCTTTAATAGTGTTTCTGAAATACTAGCTGCATCTGCAATGAATCCAATTTCATTATCAGAACGACGCACGGTCACTAAATCAAAAACGCTTCGAATACCAACTGATCGAAGTTTGTCGATATCTTCTTTTAAATAACATAAGAGTTTGGCTTGTCCAATCCAATCAAGTAGGGTTCGAGATTCAAAAGGTGTTTCGATACACAATTGAGTTAGACTATAGGTCGCTAGATTTTGCGCATTGGTAATCCCGATTTCTTCTAGTCGTTCTTTTTGAGACATGGTGATTCCTTCGATACGATAGAGGGAGAGTTCGTTGGTATTTAATCCATCGGGGTCGACGAATTTTTTAAAAAGATTGATTAAATATTGTAAAAAACGTTCTGGGAACATCCCTGCTAAGAAGGCAATTGCCACTAGAGAAGATTTAAATTGAAATATATTGGTAGCACCTTCTTTTCCAATTAAAAAAGAAATAATCAACGCAATTACTACTGCTAAGATCATTCTAATCCCTGCTCGATAATATACGCTAGGTACTAAATCTTTAGAAAACAATCGAACGGTAACTGCGAAAGACGACCAGATAAAGCTTCCTAAAAAAGCATAGGTCACTACTGCCAGACTCTGCCGAATTAAGTCTGTATTGGCATCTCCAAAAAAGGCACCTGTTAGAATCAAACTATCACCAATTTCGCCTACGAAATCATTGGTAAAAGCAATAAATCCAGCGGCTAACAAACAAATTAAGGTAATAAAGGAAACTGGTAACAGGTATCGGATAGGCGTATAGACGTCTCGCACTCGTTTTTCGGTATTGATTCCCATATCATTCATTGCCTTTTGGTAATCTCTTTCTTTCTTTGGTAACATAGATTTAAAGAAAGAAAAGGCACTCAACGGCATAAATCCGGCAATAATGATCACCATCATTATTTTTCCAATGAATAAAATATTGAATGCTAATAAAAAGGTCAATGTAATCATAGTAAGTGTTTTCTAATACTACTATACATTTTGCATTTTCTCACCTCTCCGCCTCCTAAAGGAGTAGCGCCCACCCCAAAAATATATAGTAGTATGATATATTCTAATGGAAAGGTACAAAAGATTAGGTACTCTGCCATTATGGATGGTTAATATTTTAGTGGTTATACGAATCAAGGTTTAAAAACTGAGGGAAACAATCAAACCATTTGAGAGAATAAAGGTTAATATTGCCTGAGCCTTGTAACCGCTCCATCATTTTCATACTTTTTGACTACAAACTCTATGATTCGACCACAACGTAACTATATTATTCTCTTTGGCCTTTTAGGAGTGATCAGTATCTTCTTTACATTTCAATTACAGTTTGGGTTTTCGCTGGAGCAATTTTTTCCAGAAGGAGATGAGGATTTAGAATATTATCGAGATTTTGTTGATGAATTTGGTACCGATGTTAATTTTTTGATGGTTGCTGTAAAACGAAACGATGGTGTTTTTCAAGAGCAGTTTTTAAATGAATTTCATGATTTCACCATCAAAGCAAGATCCCTTCCTCATGCTACGGAATCTGTTTCCTTGACCACTATTTCTTATCCTCTTAAGACTCCTTTTGCCATCACGACCGTTCCGGCTATTCATCGAAATAATCCAAAAAAATACGAAAAAGACAAGGCTCGAATTATGGGAGACGAACGGTTTGCTGGCAACCTCATCTCTCATAAAGGCGATGCCCTCGTCGTCGCACTAAAAACAGAAGACATCCTCGATTTAGATGCCTCTGCCGAACTAGTCAACGCAATTGATACCCTCACACAAGATTATAGTTTTGATAGTTATCATTTGCTCGGTCCTGCCTATTTTCAAAAAGAAATGGTACGGATGCAAAAACGAGAAGTTATGGTTTCTGCTATCGTCTCAGGCATTTTAGTTACCATCATTTTATTTTGGATTTTCCGTCGACTTCAAGGTATTTTAATTGCGATAGTTTCTATCGGATTAGGGCTACTTTTGTTTTTGGGATTAATTGGTATCACCGGTCGTGAGTTGAATGCCATGGCAGCACTCTATCCTGTTTTGATGATTATTGTTGGAACCTCCGATGTAATCCATATTATGTCTAAATATATTGATGAATTACGAAAAGGGTTTGATCGAAATACGGCCATTCAAACCACCATTCGTGAAATTGGAATGGCTACTTTACTCACTTCGCTAACGACTGCGGTGGGTTTTGCCACGCTAATGTCTAGCCGAGTAATTCCTATCCGAGACTTTGGAATGAACGCCGCTATTGGTGTAGTGATCGCTTATATTACTGTTATCTTTTTTACGACTTCGTTACTCGTACTTTTTGGTACCGACAAGCTAATGAAGATTGGAAAATCACAATTATTTTGGGAAAACTTAATGGAAAAGGCTTACCAATTTACCCGAGACAGGCAAGGAATTATTTTAGTAGGAACCATCATCACAACGGTCCTTTGTGCTTGGGGTATTTCAATGGTTTCTACCAATTATAGTATTGAATCCAACTTACCAAGAGGAGAAAAAATAACCACTGATTTTCAGTTTTTTGAAAAAGAATTAACCGGTTTTCGGCCATTGGAAGTAGCGGTCTATGCACAGGGCGATTATCGCGCTGATGATTATGAAGTATTGATGGAAGTGGATAAACTAGAGACCCATCTTCGAACCTTAAACACCTTAGGCGGTGTCAATTCTTTGACCAGTGTTTACAAGAGTATTAACCAAATGGAAAAAGGAAATCGGAGTAGTGCTTACAAGATGCCAAATTCTAAAAAAACATTTACGAGGTATAAAAAAATGACGGATAAGATTCCCGAAAACTCAATTAGTATACTTTTGAGTAAAGACCAAAAAAAGACGAGAATTACCAGTCGTATTTTAGATTTAGGTGCGGATAGTATTCAAATTATTAGTCAGAATATTGATACTTGGATCGCTACTAATTCAGATTCAACCATCGTTAAATATAAACAAACGGGTACCGGATTGGTCTTAGATAAAAACGCGGAATATATTCGCCGTAGTTTAATTGGAGGATTGGGTGTTGCAATTCTGATTGTAAGTTTACTAATGGCTTTGTTATTTAGAAATATACGAATGGTTATTATTTCTCTCATCCCCAATCTTTTTCCACTTTTGATGGCGGGCGCCTTACTTGGATTTTTGGGAATAGAATTGGATGCAGGGGTCTCTATTGTTTTTGCGGTAATTTTTGGAATAGCGGTAGACGATACGATTCATTTTTTAAGTAAATATAAATTGAGTCGTAACAATGGAAAGTCGGTAGAGGAGTCTTTGCACATCACTTTTTTAGAAACAGGAAAAGCAATTTGTTTAACTTCTATTATTTTATTTTTTGGATTTTTGGTAATGCTATTTTCTATTCATCCACCAAGTGTCAATATTGGATTATTGATCAGTTTAACCTTAGTCAGTGCCATTATTAGTGATTTGTTTTTAATTCCGCCGATGATTCGTTGGTTGGATAAGGATGAATAAGCATTTTCCACAAAAAACAAAGACAGCCATTTTCCAATGGGCTGTCTCCTGTTTTTGGGAGGACATAAAGTCTCCTCTGTGGCTTGGGATGGCCGTCTGAATCAGTTTTCTCACCTGGTTAAATTAGGGTATAGTAATCAGTAATTTTGGCTTGAAAATCCTTCCTGAAACAGTCAGTCTTTGGTTATGCATCCCA
>JALZUU010000434.1 GCA_023300665.1 Saprospiraceae bacterium
CCAACGGCGCATCAAATGGTGCTACCAACGGTATTCAAAACGGCAAAACGGCTTCCGCAACCGGAACTGATGACCGTAAAAAAGAATTTGGCGTCATGTCTATTATCCATGGATATCGAAACCGAGGACACCTACTTTCTAAAACCAACCCCATCCGGGAGCGACTAGATCGCAAACCTCACCTAGATCTTAATGATTATAACCTTACCGAGATCGATCAAGATCAGGTCTTTAAGGCGGGTGCCGAAATAGGAATGCAAAACGGAACCCTAAGACAAATTCTTGAACGCCTTCGTATCATCTATACAGGCAGTATTGGATTTGAATATGCCCATATCGAAAAACGTGAAAAACGTATGTGGCTCCGTGATAAAATCGAAAATCGCCCCTTAGGTGATGATTATGGCCTTTCTTCTGATAAGAAAAAAAGAATCCTCGAAAAACTAAATGGTGCCGTTGGTTTTGAAGATTTTCTTCATACCAAATATATTGGTCAAAAACGTTTCTCGCTCGAAGGAGGGGAAACTACTATCGCTGCCCTCGATGCCATCATCAATAAAGGAGCTGCCGACAAAGTAGAAGAAGTAATCATCGGTATGGCCCACCGTGGTCGACTAAATGTATTGGCCAACATCATGGGTAAAACCTATGGCCATATCTTCAATGAATTTGAAGGTACCGCCCTACCCGATCTGAGTTTTGGAGACGGAGACGTAAAATACCACCTTGGTTTTTCTTCTCAAGTGACCACACCAGAAGGCAATAAAATTCACCTCAAACTTGCTCCAAATCCTTCGCACTTAGAAAGTGTAGATCCAGTCGTAGAAGGATTTTCTCGGGCAAAAGCAGATATCTTATACGATAATGATTACGATAAAATTCTCCCAATTTTAATTCATGGAGATGCCGCCGCTGCTGGACAAGGCGTTGTTTATGAAACCGTTCAGATGAGTCAACTCGACGGTTACCATACCGGAGGAACCATTCATTTTGTGATCAACAATCAAGTAGGATTTACCACTGATTTTGAGGAGGCGCGTTCTTCTACTTATTCTACTGCGGCTGCCAGTTTAGTTCAGGCTCCGGTTTTTCACGTCAATGGTGATGATCCCGAAGCAGTAGTTTTTGCCGTAGAATTGGCAACCGAATATCGACAGAAGTTTAACAATGATGTCTTTATTGATATGGTTTGTTACCGTAAGCATGGACACAACGAAGGCGATGATCCAAAATTCACGCAGCCAGAGATGTATAAGTTCATCAAAGAACACAAAGATCCTAGAGCACTCTACTCTCAAAAACTTATTGACCGAGGAGAAGTAGATAAGGAACTCGCACAAAACATGGAAAAGACGTTTTGGAATGACTTGCAGAATCGACTAGATGAAGTGCGACAAAAACCACTTCCTTACGAATATCAAGAAACTGAATTGTCTTGGAAAGCATTACGTAATGCTAAGGATAAAGATTTTCTGGTTTCACCAAATACAGGAATTCCTGAAAAGACGATGGAAAAAATCATCAATCACCTGATGACAATTCCTGCTGATTTTAATCCTTTAGCTAAGATCAATCGTCTACTGAAAGGAAAACAAAAACTCCTCGATGCAGGGGTACTCGACTGGGCCATGGCCGAACTGATGGCTTATGGTAGTATTTTGTTAGAAAAAAAAGATGTTAGAATGAGTGGGCAAGATGTTCGACGAGGTACTTTCTCTCATCGACACGCAGTACTCAACGATGTTAAAGAATACGGCAAAGTATATAATCGTATAAATTCTATTGAGAAAAAACAAGGAAAATATCGAATTTATAATTCCCTACTTTCTGAGTTTGCAGTGCTTGGTTTTGAATATGGTTACTCACTTGCCAATCCGGATACACTCGTGATCTGGGAAGGACAGTTTGGTGATTTCTACAATGGTGCTCAAACGATCGTTGATCAATATATCGTAGCTGCTGAAAGTAAGTGGAGAAGAATGAGCGGATTAGTAATGTTGCTTCCGCACGGAATGGAAGGTCAAGGACCAGAACACTCTAGTGCGCGCGTAGAACGATTCCTACAGCAATGTGCGGAGAACAATATGATCGTTGCCAACATATCCACTCCTGCCAATCTCTTCCACGCGATGCGTCGTCAACTGGCTTGGGAATTTAGAAAACCAATGGTCGTCATGTCTCCAAAATCTTTATTGAGACATCCACTTTGTGTTTCTAAAAAAGAAGAGTTTACAACTGATAATAATTTCCAAGAATACTACGATGATCCGGAAGTAACAGATAAGAATGCAAAAGATATTAAGCGCGTACTTTTCTGTTCTGGTAAAATCTACTACGATCTACTCGCTAAAAAGCAAGAAGATAAACGTACGGATGTAGCCATCGTTCGCTTTGAGCAACTCTATCCATTCCCACAGGAAAATATAGACAAGCTCATGAAGCGTTATGCTAAAGCAGAAAAATGTTGGGTACAAGAAGAGCCTGAAAACATGGGTCCTTGGCGCTATGTCTTTAGTCACTTAAAAATGACAGATGCTAGATATATTGGTCGAAAGGCGAAAGCTTCTCCAGCTTCTGGATTTAAGAAGGTGCATGATAAGCAACAGAAAGAGATTGTAGAACAGGCTTTTAAAAAGTAAAGGCGCTCGATCTTTTAGATAAAAATAAAAAGCAGATTTAGTAAATTACTAAATCTGCTTTTTTATTGGTTTTCGAATTTATAAAAACACGATTCCTCTTTTTAGAAAAAATGTATTGGTATTTATTTTTTGGAAGTTAATCTAGATTATCAAGTCAGGTAATTTCTCATCAGAGTCCCTAAACCCTCTTCAATTGGTGAGGAGATTTAGGAAACCGTGGATAAAACCTACTTCACCGCAAATCCATTCCCCCACCCTTTTTCAGGACTCACAAAACAAAGCGCTCCTTTTTCATCTTCTGCCATCAGGATCATTCCTTGTGATTCGATGCCTCGCAATTTTCGAGGAGCCAGATTGACGAGTAATAAAACTTGCTGTCCAATCACTTTTTCTGGTTCATAATATTTGGCGATCCCAGAAACGACGGTGCGTTTTTCGGTACCTATATCTACGGTTAGCTTCAGTAGCTTATCTGCTTTTTTTACTTTTTCTGCTTCGATGATCGTTCCAGTACGGAGATCCATTTTGGTAAAATCATCAAAGGTCATTTCTGGTTTGATCGGTGCTCGATCATTGGCTTTTTCTGCTGCTAAGATCGCTGCTAATTTTGCTTTCTCTTCATCAATCAGCGCAAGGCGACTGGTATCTTTACGGTCATTTATTTTAGCAAATAATAATTCTGGTTCGTTGATAACATGACCCGCTTGGTAAATTGATACCCCGTTTTTAAGATTTTGATTTGCCTTTTCCCAATCTCCATTTTCTAAT
>JALZUU010000435.1 GCA_023300665.1 Saprospiraceae bacterium
GCTTCACCACAATTCGCATCGATGGTTACTACATTCGCAAGTACTGGCGCTTCACAAGGTTGGCAATCGTCTCCTACTATAATATTATTTACTACATTAGAACAACCGTTACCATCTGTTACCGTTACCGTGTAAACCGTATCTTGTAATCCAGTTATACTTTGTGGATTATCAAATCCAGGCAAGTGATTCCAATTGTATGTATAGTTTCCATTTCCACCCGTAGTTGTTAATGTAATCGCTCCTAAGGTTTCGTTTCCGTTATTATCACAAGTTTTATTATCAACCGCAAAACTAACGTTGATCGCATCTGGCTCAGTTACTACAAAAGAAGCTGATTCAGCAAAACATCCATTTGCATCTTCTACTACGATTACATAATCTCCAGGGATCAGTGTACCATTACTAAAGGAATTACCATCTCTTCTGATGGTCACTACTTCAGGTTCCGCAAATCCAGGATCTAATATTACATCAAAAATAACCGTACCATCAGATGCTCCAGGGCAAGACACCATGGTAATTGGATTAATATTTATCGTAGCTCCAGTTACATCATTTACTAAGGTAGTATCTACAACTACTTGACATCCTGTTGCTTGATCAACAACGGTAATTTCATAAAGGATACCTCCTGCTAAATCTGAACGAGAAGGTCCTGTACCCCATCCGAGGTAATCATAAGCACCAGTACCACCAGCCACATTAATCGTAGCGATACCATTATTGTCACCACAACTTGGTTCCGCAATAATAGTGATCGAAGCGGTCAATTCATTCTCTTCTCCTACAGTTACCTCTAAGGTATTTGTACAACCTGTAATAGGGTCTGTAATGATTACAACGTGTGACCCAGCTTCTAAGTCATTTCTAGAATATCCTGTAATGCTATCTTCCCAGATATAATCATAAGAAGTAGGTGCTAATACAATAGTACCATTAGCACTGATACAAGTAGCAGGAGCACTGAATACAACTTCTGCTTCTGGACCGTCTATAGTTCCTACATTTATAAATTGTGTGGTACTTGGACAATTTAAATTATTTGCATGCTGAATAAGTACTTCATAAGTACCTGTTGGTAAATTAATCGCGCTATTTCCATTATTAGGCACATCATCTGGAGTCCAAGTAAATATAAAGTCATTGACATCTCCTATCATTTCTATAAAGATAGATCCGTCGGACTGTCCACAGTTAGCCTGCTCAACATTGATATTGTTAACCACTGGAGCAGGAGGACATTGATTTGTTTCACAATTATCTGCAACGAGCTGACTAAAGAGGACTTTAGAACATCCTTGATCATCAGTAACCGTTACGATATAGAGTGGTGCATCGTTAGAACCAACACTAATACTACTTGAAGTTGAATTACCTGGAGCCCACTGATAAGTATAATTTCCAGTACCTCCACTTACTTCAAGATCAATACCTCCAAGTGAACCACATTCGATATCAGTGATCGTAGAGGTAACGATCAATTGCTCAGGTTCGGTTACGGTAAACTCGGCATAAGCTCCACGACAACCATTTGCATCTTTGATCTCAATCGAGTAATTACCTGCAATTAAATTATCTGATGGAAACGGTGCACCTGCTTCATTAGTAATACAAATTATTGCTGGTTGTACAAAATCATTATCATAAGTAACATCGTAAGTCAACTCACCACGCTCACCAAAGCATTCAATCTCTACGATCGAATCTAAAGTTAGGTTTGCTCCTACTGCTTGCTCATCCAAGGTGAATTCTAGAATAGATTCACAACCTGTACTTGCCCCATCAATAACCGTAACAGCATAATCTCCTTGACCTAATCCGGTACGAGTAGCTTGGTTCGCAGCTGGGTCATCACTCCAAATATAAGTGAAGGAACCTGCAGGATTATTTTCTACATTGATCGTAACTTCTCCGTTGGCTACACCACACTGAGGAGCAGATATGATATCTGCTATTAGAGTCATTTCATTAATTGAATCAATTTCAATAGTAATGATATCAGGACATTGTGGTGCTAATGAATTAATCACAACTATGTTATGTTTCCCTGGCTTAAGATCTGTTCTGATATTACTTGGCGATGGAGTTGCACCATCTACCCAAACATAATTATAGTTATCAGGATATAGAATCACTGTTCCGTCCGGTGCGCTACAAGTTGCAGGCGTGGTAGTTAATGAATCTAGTTTAGGTCCATCGATATTACCAATGGTAAATGTTTCGACAATATTACAATCAGATACTAATGGGAATGTAATGGTTACCGTATAAATATTGGATGGTAGATCAGTTCGGCGATTACCAATTGCGTTTGGTGTTCCTAATTGAGGAGACCAAGAATAAGTATAATCTAATGGATTACCATCCACTATTACTTCGCCAATACCATTTGAAAATCCACAACTGGATTCTAGGGTATTAGTTTCTGCTATCGTAGGTAGAATACAAATACAAGTATCTCTTACTTCAAGGTCGATTACTGTGCTACAACCGTTATTATCGGTTGCGGTAATTTGATAAATACCCGCATCAAGGTCTTCACGATTTGCACCACTACCTCCATCATTCCAAGTGTAAGCAAAATCAATAGGTGCTAATTCTATCGTGCCGCTGCCTGTGTTACAGTTATCTGGTTCGTTG
>JALZUU010000436.1 GCA_023300665.1 Saprospiraceae bacterium
TTGAAATTGCTCTTGAAGTTGTTTTTGAAGTTAAAAAACAGCTAATCTAGAATAGTCACACACGACCTGCCTTTCATTAAAACCCTATAATTTTAATAACTCCCTCTTTAGATTTTCTGGGGGTACCACCGAAAAAAATCTAAATAGACACTACCCTGCCCTTTTCTATTCGCTAATCTCAAGTTTATCCCAACTCTTTTTTGCGTAAGCTAAATACGCTATAATTTCAACTAATATTCGTACTTTTATCCCTCAAAATTTTATTCTATGGCAAAAATATATCCCTCCTTTTCCTCCCCTACGATCGACCAAGTAGGTGCTGAAGAACGTGCAGCTCGTTTCACGAAACGGAGTATTAAAAAAGCAGCAAAAGTACATGCCCTCAAACTCGCCCTTAACATGGTCGATTTGACAACGCTCGAAGGAGCAGATACGCCCGGTAAAGTGCAACAGCTCTGCCAAAAGGCACTAAATCCTCACACTGATTATCCTGGTTTACCTACTACTGCGGCGGTCTGTGTTTATCCAACGATGGTCAGCGTGGCAAAAAAAATAGTCAAAGGCAGTGGCGTAAAAGTAGCCGCAGTGGCGACCGCTTTCCCTAGTGGACAAGCTCCTCAAGATGTCAAAATCAGAGACACAAAATATGCTGTCAGCGAAGGGGCAGACGAAGTAGATATGGTGATCTCTCGTGGTAAATTTTTATCGGGAGAATACGAATATGTCTACGATGAAATTGCGGCCATCAAAGCGGCTTGCGGCAAAGCTCGATTAAAAGTAATCTTAGAAACTGGCGAACTCGGTACCCTAGATAATATTCGTAAGGCCAGTGATATTGCAATTTTAGCTGGTGCTGATTTCATTAAAACAAGTACCGGAAAAATTAGTCCTGCGGCTACCATGCCCGTGACATTGGTCATGCTAGAAGCTATCCGAGATTATTATTTTAAAACTGGTACCATGATCGGTATGAAACCTGCCGGTGGTATTCGTACGGCAAAACAAGCGATTCATTATTTAGTAATGGTACGTGAAACACTTGGTCAAGATTGGCTAGATAATAAATGGTTCCGATTCGGAGCAAGTAGTCTCGCCAATAACTTGATTTTACAGTTAATCAAACAACGAGACGGCGTCTACGGCTCCATGGATTATATTTCTAAAGACTAATGTTGTTGAAACGCTGCGCTTGTTGAAACGCTATGCTTGTTGAATTGTTGAAAATGTAAATTCAACGATTCGACATCCCAACGATTCAACGATTCAACATTTCAACGATTCAACAAAATAAAACAATGGCAAAAAATAATACTTCCTCTCCTACGCTCAACTTTGCAACCGACTGGACTTATGCACCAGCACCGCAAGGCACAGGAAATGTGGAAATAAAAAAACAATACAATCTTTTCATTAACGGTGAATTTGTTAAACCTTCTAGCAAAAAATACTTCGATACGATTAACCCAGCAACGGGTGAGGTTCTTTCGAAGGTAGCCGAAGCCAATGACAAAGATGTTGACAAGGCGGTAAAGTCTGCTCGAAAAGCATACGAAAACGTTTGGTCAAAAATGCCTGCCAAAGAACGAGGTAAATATATTTATCGGATTGCTCGCTTGATTCAAGAACGCGGTCGAGAATTTGCCGTCATTGAAAGTATGGATGGTGGTAAGCCGATTCGTGAATCACGGGATATTGATATTCCATTAGCAGCTGCCCATTTTTTCTACTATGCTGGTTGGGCGGATAAATTACAATATGCTTTTCCGAATGCACAAGTAAAACCGCTTGGAGTTGCAGGACAAGTGATCCCTTGGAATTTCCCATTACTGATGGCGGCTTGGAAAATTGCACCTGCGTTAGCAACTGGAAATACGATTGTTATCAAACCAGCAGAAACGACTTCGCTTACGGCACTTAAACTCGCTGAACTAATTCAAGATTCAGGACTCCCACCAGGGGTCGTAAATATTGTAACGGGTGCTGGAGCTACGGGTGCAGCCATCGTTAATCATCCAGATGTAGACAAGATTGCTTTTACGGGTTCGACGGGTGTTGGAAAAATCATCCAGCGATCAGTGGCAGGTACGGATAAAAAAGTGACGTTAGAGTTGGGTGGAAAAGCGGCGAATATTATTCTTGAAGATGCTCCGCTCGATCAAGCGGTAGAAGGAATTGTCAACGGTATTTATTTTAATCAAGGACATGTTTGCTGTGCAGGTAGTCGTTTGTTTATCCAAGAATCTGTAGCCGAACAAGTGATCCATAAGTTAAAAAATAGAATGGAAACTTTGATCGTCGGAGATCCATTGGATAAAAATACCGATATCGGTGCGATCAATTCGCAAAATCAATTAAAGACGATTAAGGAATATATTAAGATTGGAAAAACAGAAGGTGCGGAGTTCTTTCAGCCAAGTTGTGCACTGCCAAAAAATAATGGATTCTGGTGTAAGCCTACCCTCTTTACCAATACGGCACAATCACATCGAATTGTACAAGAAGAAATCTTTGGTCCAGTACTCGCTGTTCAAACCGTTCGTACGGTAGAAGAAGCATTGACTAAAGCCAACAATACGCCTTACGGATTATCGGCAGGAGTATGGACAGATAAAGGGTCTAAGATTTTCCGTTTGACTAGCAAATTAAAAGCAGGCGTGATCTGGGCAAATACTTTTAATAAATTTGATCCTACTTCTCCTTTTGGTGGATATAAAGAAAGTGGATTTGGTCGTGAAGGTGGTTTGGCTGGACTAGCGGCGTATTTAAATGTAAATGGATAGAATAAGCTATTGGCTATTGGCCTTTAGCTATTGGCTGCTCTTCAATCGTGTTAGACGCGATGAAGAAAGGCAAGAAATTAATTACAAGAATGATCAATTTCTAAAATAAAACTTGTGCAAATTTCAATATTGATTTTAAATAAAAATAAAAAATTTCAGTTAGTTTAAGTGTAATTTAAACACCTCAGTTATTGGCCACTCGCTATACCACGTGTAATACGCGATAAAAGAGCAGCCAATAGCCAATAGCTAACAGCCAACAGCAAAAAAAACAATCATGGCTAAACGTAAAACAACCATAAAAACTCTGGCTAAAAAAGCGACCCAAAATGGGCACAGCAATGGCAACGGTACTTCGGTCCGTCTCTCCGTGCTAAAGACTTATAAGCTATACATCGGTGGAGCATTTCCTCGGACCGAATCAGGGAGATACTATAAATTAAAAAATAATTCTAATACTTTAATCGCCAATATGTGTTTGGGTTCTCGTAAAGATTTTCGTAATTCTGTTGTCGCTGCTCGAAAGGCGCAAGGAAAATGGGCTAGCCGTACGGCTTATAATCGCAGTCAGATTTTATATCGTATCGCTGAGATGCTAGAAGAACGACGAGATCAATTTATTACCACCCTTACCGACTTGGGTTATACCGCCAAGCAGGCAGCACAGGAAGTTGATGCTACAGTGGACCGAGCGGTACACTATGCTGGTTGGGCAGATAAGTATCAACAAATTTTTAGTAATGTAAATCCAGTGGCTTCGGCACATTTCAACTTTTCTGTCTTAGAACCGATGGGTGTTGTCGCAATCTTTGCTCCTGAAAATCATGGATTATTAGGATTGGCTTCGGCGATTTTTCCAGCCATTTGCGGTGGTAACTCCGTTGTTATCTTAGCAAGTGAAAAAGAAGCAACCGCAGCCATTAACTTTGCAGAGGTTTTACATACCAGCGATCTTCCTGGTGGCGTCGTAAATATCTTAACTGGAAATCGAGCAGAACTACGCGATCATTTTGCAACGCATAAAGATGTCAACGCTTTTGTTTATTATGGCAATAACAAAGCGGATAAAAAAGCCATCCAAACGCAAGCGGCCGATAATTTAAAACGTCCGATTTTTATTGATGAGGCAGACTTATTCAAAGATTATCACGAAAGTCCTTACCGGATTTTAGCAACTACAGAAACGAAGACCACTTGGCATCCGATTGCTAGTGATATGACTGGAGGTGGTGGTGCTTATTAGGGCTGGGCTACTAGCGGGGCTTTTAATTAGTAATTTTTTTAATGAAGAATTAATAATGCACCTCTTGGGCTAAACAGCTCCTTCTTTTAGAGAGCGTAATGGTCAGTTTTTCGTAAAATCTGTCCTTCTTTGTCATTTTTTCACAAATTCACCTAGATCAAATATAAGATAACCACTCCCCTATTTGCTTTTTCCTAAAAAACACTTAACTTTAGTCTGTGCAAGCTGCACTAGCCCGATACTCGCAAGTGTAATGGGAGATTTCTTCACTAATAAAAAGGAGGTATTATGAATCTATCTAAGTCAACAGCTTTATTCATTACAATTAACAACAATAACAATTCAACCCTAAATCTAGGGCGGTCTTAATACATGTGGTATAGGGGATATCGCCTATACTTACATACGTTTGCGATGTGAACGTAAATGATAAACTGAACAAAACCCTTATGGTCGAAAGAGATCATAAGGGTTTTCTGGTTTGATATCAGAAATAGGTATGCTTGACATATTAAAAGAAATATAGCATTTGCTGGCTAGCCAGTTGGTTATTAACTGATTGGCTGAAAATATGTTAGAGAAACCATTATTCATTACCTCATTATTGATTATTCATTAATCCCACAACTCATCCCTCAATTTCTACGATTCAGTAAAGTCTATTTTCAACAAGGCTCATTCTCCCCTACCTTGCAGAAAAAAAGATTATGAAGTTCCTACTCACCTTTACTTTTAGTTTTCCTTTTTTATTAACTGCCCAAAATATTCTTTCCGGTACGGTATATAGTAATACGGGGGAAGCGCTGATTGGTGCGAATGTATACCTGCCTGCGACCTACGAAGGAGCAACGGTTGATACCGTTGGTCATTTTAAATTTAAAGCTTCTGTTACTGGGTCTGTCTTGGTGATGGTACAACATATTGGGTATGCGACGGATTCTCTGCGAATTGAATTAGAGCGAGATATGACGATTGGATTTCGGTTGCGGCCGACGATTAGTTCCTTATCAGAAGTGGTGATTACAGCGGGGGCGATGGAAGCGAGTGATACCCGTAAGACAGCCGTCATGAGTAGTATTGATGTGGTCACGACAGGTGCGACGGGTGATTTGGTGGAAGCGTTGAGCGTATTGCCGGGTGCTACGCCTGCGGGTGAAACGGGTCAACTGCTTGTACGTGGAGGCGCAGCTAGTGAAACGCAAGCGTTTATCAATGGCCTGAGAGTCCCTAATTTTTATACAGCAACCATTCCTGATGTGCCTAGTCGAAGTAGATTCTCCCCTTTTGATTTTTCTGGAATCACGTTTGCTTCTGGCGGTTTTTCAGCAGAATATGGAGATGCTTTATCGGCGGCTTTGATTTTACAAACACAAAATATACCAGATCAAGATAAATTTTCTTTAGGTTTAATGAGCATAGGTGGTAGTGCTGGTTATACCAAAAAAATAAAAAATCAAGCAGTTAGTTTTGCAGGTAGCTTTACGGATTTAAGCGCCTATAAATTTCTCAGTAATGAAGCCAAAGAAATTTTAGTACAAGCACCAAGTAGCCAAGAATTACAAGGAGGTTATTGGTGGAATAGTAAAAAAGGTGCGACGTTAAAGATTTATGCAAAAGGCAATCGAACTACTTTTGCTTCTCAAGATACTGCGTCTATTGATCAATATGGAGGGGAAAGGCTAGGAATCAACAATAACAATTTTTATGGACAAGCAGTGTATCAACAGCCTATTGGCACCACTGGTTTTTGGGAACTAGGATACGCACAAAGTTATGATCAAACTGATTTCCAAGTGGATGATTTCCATAGAATCCTTACGGGAAACAATCAACAAGTACGCGCTAAATTAACTGGACAATATCAGGAATTTTTTAAATGGAAAACCGGATTAACCTTTGAAAATCAAGGAGAGCAATTAGACATAATTACATCCGAGAAAATTCGAATTGGAAATGTAAATCGAAAGAGTCTAGCTGGTTATCTAGAATTAGATTATTATGTAAATAAAAAATGGCTCCTCCGCGCTGGTCTCCGTGCGGATAGCTACGAATGGCAACGTCCAGCATTAGCACCTCGACTTCAGATCAATCATATCATCGCACCTGGTCACCAGTTAGCGTTTAGTGCAGGGCGTTATTTGCAGCGAGATATTCCACAAAATGCTTATGCTCAACCCATAAAAATGGCGCCTGCTCGCGCCGATCATTTATTATTAACCTATTTTAAATCTGCTAATAATCAATTATTAAGAGTTGAAGGTTATTATAAAAAATACCATCAACTGGCTACCACCAATACAGAGGAAATCAGCAATAACGGAACTGGTTTTGCGCGTGGAATTGACCTATTCTACCGAGATAGACAAAGCATCAAAAATGGAGACTTATGGGTTAGTTTAAGTTTGATTGATAGCAAAAGACAATGGCGAGAAACGACGGAAACGGCTCCGGTTCCGTTCAGTGCACCACAGGTAGTGTCGGTGGTTTACAAACATTTTTTTCCAAAATTAAGCATGGGCGTAGGGCTAACATACCGATGGCATAATGGGCGCCCTTATCAGAATCCTAACGAACCAGGATTTTTCCAACAACGATCGCCTCATTACCAAGACCTAAGTGCCAACATCTCTTACTTGACGAATATCCGTGATCATTTTACGGTGATCTTTATCAGCATGACCAATGTACCTAATTTTGATCAGGTGCATACTTACCGCTATGATAATACACAGAATGCAGCAGGTGTTTACCAACGAAATGAAGTTAGAAGTTTATTTCCAAGATTTCCGTTTGTAGGAATGTTTATCGACTTTGGAAATCGGAATAATGAGATTGGGGTGAAGGATTTGTAGAGACAATGTAGAGACAATTCATGAATTGTCTTTACGAATTGTCTCCAAAACGATTCATCCTTCATATTCTACGATTCAGTCAGTCCTATTTTTAAAAACGGGAGAACGCCCATATCTTTACAGTATCAATGAAGCTGTTTAAAAATGAAGCACAATGGTTGCGGACAAGTCATTGATTGTCAATACTTCACAAATTTATCGGCATCATAGCTTTGGCTATGAACCTCAA
>JALZUU010000437.1 GCA_023300665.1 Saprospiraceae bacterium
AACATTATTCATTACAACCTCACCAAACTCACCTGCTTCTTCAAAACCCCACAAATAAACGCAATCTCCGATGGCTGTAAGCTTAAATAACTCGGCAAACAAATTCCTCTTTTTGATACTCGATCTGCTACTGGATATTTTTCATCTCGAATGTATTGCTGGTACGGAGGCATCTCATGTAAAGGATAAAAAACAGGCCGCGTCTCAATCCCGTTTTGCTGAAGTTTTCCAATCAACGTATCTCGATCTAGATCGCAATTATCATTCAACACAATCGTATAAAGCCAATAAGTATTGGTGATGTCTTTAAAACTAGCAGGCAATTGAAATTCAGAAATATCTTTTAACCCTTCGTTATACAATTTTCCTAATTCAATTTTACGAGCTACAATATCCTCTACTCGTTCCATTTGAGCCACGCCAATCGCAGCCTGTAAATTAGTCAATCGATAATTATAGCCAACGAAATTATGCCAGTATCTTTTGTTTTTATCCATCCCATGATCACGGAGTACGACTGCTTTTTTATAAGTCTCTTCATCTTTAAACAAAACCATTCCACCTTCTCCAGTGGTGATTGTTTTGTTTCCATAAAAACTAAAAGTGGCCACATCACTCATGCTACCGGCTTTCTTACCTTTATAAATACTACCGATTGCTTCGGCGGCATCCTCTACGATTCGTAAATTATGCTTCTTAGCTAATGCACCAATCGCATCCATATCCGCAGGTAACCCGTAGAGATGTACCGGCATGATGGCTTTGGTTTTAGGAGTAATGGCTCGTTCTGTTGCTTTAGGACAAATATTCCAAGTGGTCTGGTCGATGTCTACAATGACAGGAGTTGCACCACAATAAATGATCGCATTGATACTTGCTGCAAAAGTTAGGTCGGGAACAATCACTTCGTCTCCTTCTCCAATTCCCAACGCATCTAATGCCAAGTGTAGGGCAACGGTTCCATTACTGACCGCAGCGGCATAAGGTACGTTACAATATTCGGCTACCATTTTTTCAAAATCACGGACATATTTTCCTGCCGAAGAAATCCAGTTGGTTTTAATACAATTAGTTACATACTCCAATTCGTTACCACCGAGTTCTGGTTCTGAAACAGGAAATCGATTATAGCGATGAATACAAGCATAATCTACTGGCTGATTATTTCCATTGACCAGTGGAATATGACGGATACGATGATCCAACAACTTAAGCAATTCTTCACGAGGAGTATCAATAGGGCGACTGGTAAAGTTAGTATTCATGACTTCACCTGCTTTCGTTGATAAGGTGATTCGATTCATAAATGCGCGTCGAATATCTCCATCGGTTAGAATGCCTACTAATTTTTGGGTTTGATCCACCACAAAGCAAATGCCCTGTGCAGAAGCATCAATAATTTTAAGAACGGTTTCTAGAGAATCCGTTTTTTTGGCGATTAATTGATCAATTGTTGGTGTCATATATTAAAACCTAAAAGTTAGGAATAGTAGGGTATTACAGTCAATTATGAAACTTGCGTCTCTTGCGCGGCCTTTAATTGAAGGATTTGTTTTTTGATCGCTGCAATACTTTGTTTTTTAACTTCTAAAACGTGTGGAATGTTGCTGAAAAGCGGCATAAACTGCCCAAACCAGTAGTCCGACTCGATGGGTTGATTATTGTCTAATTCCCCTTCGTTATCGCTGTGATGTAGGGCTCGTACATAAGGAGCTATTATTTTTACCGCTTTCTCCGCAGAAAAGTTCAGCGCATTGGCAGAAACTTTTAAGTGGGCAGTATCCAATAAAATGCCTAAACGAGGATGATTCACCTCTTTTATTAGTTGTTTTATTTCGATTGGATCGCTACAAAGAAGGGGTGATTTACCGTGAATATTCAAATTCATCTTTGCAGTGACATTATTCTCAATATAAAAATCAATACCCAGAGCATCTGCCAATGGCAAAATAGCATGGATAGAATCAAGGAATAAGTTCCAGTGTTTTTTCCGGTCAATCTTAGCAGTTGATTGTTGGAGCTTCTGCCCTAAGTCCTCTGGCTTCGGATCAATACAAAAACCAGCGTGAGCACAATAAAATGGAGCATTTGCTTTTTTACTCCATCGCAAACCCTTGAGTACGTGTTCAATAGATTGGGTACGTACCAACGGATTTCCACTTGCTAAATTCAATACAAAAGGAATCGCAGGAGCAGGAAAATAATTATGAACAAGCTTAGGATGTGGATATTCGTTAAAAAGCGATTCTAGGTCCTCTCGATAAGGTAAAGCTGAACTAAATTCTAAAGAAAAATTTTCTGCTTTAGCTCGACTGATCATCGTCAAAGGATTCATGCCATAAAAGGCCATAGAACTAACGAAAAACGAATTGGTATTGCTATCCATTTAGAAAATAAAGGTGAATAAAAATTTGATATTACTACCTCCAAAGCTAAACAAAAATAGCCAACTGAATATAATGTGGTATGTCCAAAAAATGAATTTATTCTTTATCTAGCGCCCATTCCATGAATAAGACTTTCTTCGTACGGTTAATCTCTTTAAACCCAAATTTTCGATAGAGTGGAATAGCTGCCCTATTATCTAGGTCTACGGCTAGTTTTATTTTTGAGATTTTTTGCAGTCGAGCATAGGTCAAAAGGTGAATCATCATTAATTTTCCCAATCCTTGACCCTGAAAAGACTCCGC
>JALZUU010000438.1 GCA_023300665.1 Saprospiraceae bacterium
GGAAATAAAGCGCGTGGAATTACGGCTCCAGTTCATACTCCTAATTTTGATGTGGATGAAAAAAGCTTAGAGACCGGAAGTGGATTGATGGCTTGGTTGGCTATTCGTGCTTTAGGTAATTAACCACTTTATTTTTTATAATGGCTTGGTAATTTTTATTTTGTACGTATTTTCTATTCAGTTTTTTGTGTAATTTGGGTATTTTTAATATATTATATTTTTATAGCATACTTTTTGCAGTTGGAATAATCTATCCAATAAAATATACCTGAAAAGACCTACCACTTATAGCCACAAGAAAATCTACTGAAGAAGTCCTTAGGATAAAGTATAATAAACTTCTTTAAAACAGTAACATTGATTCGCAAATAGCGTTAACTATATATTGCGTTTAATTATATACATTGAAACACTTTTACTAACTAAATTAAAACCACAGAGAGGATTATGGCGAGAATACTAGTAGTTGATGATCAGCAAGCCATTCGAAAAACATTACGGGATATCCTAGAGTTTGAAAAATATACTGTGGATGAAGCAGTAGATGGATTGGACTGTATGGTCAAGCTCAAAAAAGCAGATTTTGACGTCGTTATAATGGATATTAAGATGCCGAAGATGGATGGGATGGAAGCACTTGAACGAGTCCAGTTGTTGGCACCAGATACTCCAGTAATAATGATTTCTGGACATGCTAATATTGATACCGCTGTAGAAGCGGTTAAAAAAGGAGCATTTGATTTTATCTCTAAACCACCAGATTTAAATAGAATGTTGATTACCGTCCGTAATGCGATGGATAAATCTTCTCTAATTACTGACAATAAAACCTTAAAGGTAAGAGTCAGTAAGAAGAAAAAACAGGAGATGGTTGGTAGTTCTAAGTCATTGATGGAGATTAAACAAACCATCGAATTGGTTGCCCCTAGTGAGGCGAGAGTTTTGGTTACTGGTTCCAATGGTACAGGTAAAGAACTCGTTGCACGTTATCTACACGATCGTAGTCCTCGTGGCAAAGAGCCGTTGATTGAGGTAAACTGTGCTGCAATTCCTTCAGAATTGATTGAAAGTGAGCTATTTGGCCACGAAAAAGGTGCTTTTACTTCTGCTCATAAGCAAAGAATTGGTAAATTTGAGCTCGCAAATAACGGAACCATCTTTTTGGATGAGATCGGTGATATGAGTTTGAGTGCACAAGCGAAGGTATTACGTGCCTTACAAGAAAACCGAATCACTCGAGTAGGTGGAGATAAAGAAATTAAAGTAGACGTAAGAGTTGTTTCGGCAACCAATAAAGATTTGCGAAAAGAGATTGCAGCAGGACGTTTCCGAGAGGATTTATACCATCGTCTAGCAGTCATCGTGATCAAAGTACCACCGTTGAATGATCGTCGAGAAGATATTCCATTATTAGTAGATCACTTTATTAAGAATATCTGTACCGAACATGGCTTACCAATGAAAAAGGTGCAGCCGGAAGCAATGTTGGCTTTACAAAATGTTAATTGGACTGGAAATATCCGGGAACTAAGAAACGTAGTAGAAAGGCTCATCATCCTGAGTGCGGAAGATATCACAGAAGAAGATGTATTTCGATACGTAGTACCTATGAGTTCTCAAGAGGTTTCTGAATTCAAAAAAATATTCGATCAATATAATTCGCTCGAAGAAGTTTATGAACACATTGCAAAAGAATATAAAAAACACACGAACGTCTAGCGTACCCGCTAAGACCAAGATCGTATAATATTACCTAATTAGAGCCTGCTGATAAATTCAGTAGGCTCTTTTCATGCATATTATGTATGTACACAAAAAAAATCAAGATGAGTAAAAATGATCCTTTTATCAAAAAAAATAAAAACCTCTCTAATCGAAAACAATGGAGTAAAATAAAGGGAGAGAATTCCTGGACCATGTTTAAAGTTATCTCAGAGTTTGTTGACAGTTTTGAGGTGATGAATAATATTGGACCTTGTGTTTCTATTTTCGGATCTGCAAGAACCAAACCCCACCAGAAGTTTTACAAATTAGCTGTCAAAATTGCTAAGCGAATGACCGAGGAAGGATATGGAGTCATCACCGGAGGTGGACCTGGAATCATGGAAGCGGGTAATAAAGGGGCGGCTAAAAATGGAGGCCTTTCCGTAGGGTTGAATATTGACTTGCCTTTCGAACAGGGAGGAAATAAATATATCAATCCAGCACACAACCTTAATCACCGTTACTTTTTTATTCGTAAGGTAATGTTTGTAAAATACGCACAAGCCTTTATCGTAATGCCTGGAGGTTTTGGTACACTTGACGAATTATTCGAAGTGCTAACCCTTATTCAAACCAAGAAGATTACACCAGTTCCAGTGATTTTAGTAGGTACTAAATTTTGGGGTGGAATGCGTGAATGGATTGAAACCGTGATGCTCGAAAAATTTGGTAATATTAGTGCAAAAGATATGGATTTGATTCCACTAACGGATGATCCAGAAGAGATTGTGAACATCATTAATAAGTTCTACAAAAACGAATCTAAACTAAAGCCAAACTATAAGCTGTAAGAGAATTGCTTCTGGCTTTTTGCTAGGGTGTTCAATCTAAGTTATAGAGGTGAAAAATTTCTTCTGCACTTTTTGATGTAAAAATCGAGTTTTAGAGAAAAGTAGTTTATAAAAAAAATATTCTTAATAACTGAAATTGTTCTCGCTATGAAAAAAGGTCCGACCTTGAGCTTTTTTCCATTCGGTGCATTAATAAAATGTCTTAAGACGAATACTGTGTGAGCTAAATAACTGCTAATAAAAAATAAATGACTGATAATCAATGATTTATTTTTGAAAAACAGAATTTCAAAGCGAGTTTATTCGGCTTGATATTTTATTAGACGTGCCGAATTCGAAAAATGCGACAGGCGGCAGATTTTTTGGTTTCGTTTTTTTTCTGCAAAAAAAGGAACAATAAATTAAAATGTAAAATTTAAAAAATATGCACGCTGTTTATTTTAAGGAAAAGTTCAGGAATTTTTTCTGTTAATTGAACACCCTAGCTTTTTGCCCTCTTCATTCTCGATAGAGTGAATAAGGCAAGAAGCAAAGGGCAAAAAATAACTGCAACACACGCCTGAATTTATTTTAAATCCTGATTAGGATAGACAATTAGAACATAATCGTCGAATATTCAGGGGCTTTTATCTATAATTTCATTCAATAGAACCATCTTCCTCTTATATTCGTTACTGAATTGAAGTTGTTAAAAAAATAGATTATGTCTTGCTTTAAGTTTAGGCTTTTTTTAATCGTAAATCGCGTTAGAAGAAAGCTAACTAGCAAATAGCTAACAAGCCAAGAGGCAATGAAGCTGTTTAAAGTTTCTCAAAAGAGACGAAGATAAATGCTTGGTTATCAGGACGATGCAAATTTTGAGATTCGTAGCCAAAGCTACGATGTCGATA
>JALZUU010000439.1 GCA_023300665.1 Saprospiraceae bacterium
GTTTTTATAGTAAACCTAAAGATTTTGAGGCATTGGCAGCTACGGTGATTGATCGAGTGATTGATTTGGCGGGGTTGGAGATGGATAGTTATCGATGGGGTAACTGACCTATCCCGAGTGTAACGAGGGCGGCGCATGACAATGCGACGAGGTAAAGCACCGGAATATACAGATTTTCGGATGAATTGATTGGTGAATTACTGAATCAGTATCCACACTAGTAAAATATTGTTAGTAAATATTAACAATAAGATTGGTTAAGATTTTGTACATTTATCCTAATATTAAGAAACCATAATACAAATAATGAATCAAGTTCTCTTAACAAGGCTTTTCAAATCAATTGACTCTAATCAAAGTAAAGCATTGATTAGAGTTGCATATAGTATTATTGACCACGAAAAAAAGAAAGGGCACACAAAACTAGCAGATAAATTAAACTCTATCCTTTTAAAAAATTTGGAAGAAGCAGAAAAAGAACCCAAAGGATTAAAAGTTGCTAAAACCCAAAATTTCCAAGTTCCCGTTGATCGTAGATATAGACTTCCTTTAGCAAACCATATTGAGCATGAGTACCTAAGACACGAAATGGTTCTCTCTGAAGATGTAGAAACTAAAATTTTACGAATTGAAAAAGAATATTTAGCAAGAGAAAGGCTAGCTCATCATGGTTTAAAACCAAGAAAAAGGATTCTACTTTACGGTCCTTCAGGATGTGGAAAAAGTATGGCGGGAGAAAAAATTGCATGGGATTTAGGACTTCCTTTTTATAAGGTTAGATTCGACTCTATTATTTCATCGTATCTGGGTGAATCAGCTTCTAACCTAAGCAAGCTTCTTGAGAGTATGGAAGACTTTCCATGTGTTCTTCTTTTAGATGAATTTGATATTATTGGAAAACAAAGAAATTTGAGTTCAAATGATGTTGGAGAAATCCACCGTATTGTAAATATCCTATTAGGTTTGCTTGAAGAATACGATGGTAAAGGAATATTAATTGCTACCACAAATTTAGAAGGAAGTTTAGATAAGGCTTTGTTCAGAAGATTTGATGACTTTATCAAATTACCTAAACCAGAGTTAAATCAAATCAAACAAATATTAAAAATTTCTTTTTCTGCATTAAAACTTGATAAAAAAGTTAGCTTAGATCAATATGCCAAGAAGCTAACTGGTTTTTCTTATGCAATTATTGTAAAAATAGCAAATGATGCTGCTAAACATGCAATTATTAACTCAAAAGAAGCAATTTTTACTCAAGACTTGGATAGAGCTCTTCAAGAAAACAAAGCAATCAACAAATAAACTCCATGGATAAATTTCCCCATCTGAATTTTGCACAAAAAATTCAGGGTAAACCTCGTTTTACAGGAGGAGGTAACCCTAATGCTAAATCAGAATATAATAAAAATAATAGACCAGTACATAGTGCAAAATTATCTGGTAACACTTCAAATATTAAAACGAATTGGTCCAAGTCCTTCACTACAAGATCTAATGAAAATCTTGCTGAGATAAACGAAGAAGTAGTTCCAGTTTTTCTTCAATTAAACCCTGAATTAATCATACATGATTTTGATTTAAAAAGTTTTGGAATAGAAATTATTTCTGAAGAGGATGACGGTTTTATAATCGGTGCTTCACTTGATGGATTAAAATCTCTAGAAGAAAAAATTAATGGTTTTATTAATGAAGAATACGGTTCAGGCAAAATTGCTGATCTATGGCAAATAATTGATGGAAATAGAGAAGAGTGGAAACCTAAGCATATTTTATCTGATGAGCTTTTTGAAAAATGGGATGATATTCAGGATGATATTGAATATGAATTAGAGGTAAGTATTGCATTTGATAGACCAATGGGAAAAGAGCCTGATCCTTCTAAACAAGGAGGTCAAAAACGACTCGAAAAATATAGAAGTGCGTTAATTGAAAGAGATGACTTATTAATAGAAAGGGAGAATAATTTCGGGGCATTTATAAATCATTATGGAGAAATTACGAGTAGCTTTATTGGTCTTGAAGATAGCTTTGCATGTGAAGTGAAAATAAGTGGTAAAGGACTTAAGGACTTAGTATTTAATTATCCATTTGTATTTGAAGTATCAGAAGTAGAAGAAGTTGGTGGCATTGATGGGAGTCAAGAAACATCCTTAATAGGAGAATTTCAAATATTACCACCTAAAGAAAATGAAATTGAAATTGGAGTAATTGATAGCGGGATTATGGAAAATCACATATTAATTCAACCAGCCATTAAATCTAGAAATTCAAAATCATACATAGCAGACACATCTACATCGGATTATGTAAAAGGTGGAGGACATGGAACAAAAGTAGCTGGGGCAATTTTGTACCCAAAAGGAGTTTCATCTATTGAACAACCTTATCAACTTCCTTTTTTCATAAGAAACCTTAGAGTACTAAATAAGGATAATTTACTTTTAAATAGATTTCCAGCTGAATTAATGATCAAGATAGTTGAAGAAAATAAAGATTGTAAAATTTTTAATCTTTCAATAAATTCAAAATCACCTTTTCGAAAAAAACATATGTCCTCTTGGGCTGCAACACTTGATACTCTAATTCATGAACATAAGGTCCTCTTTGTGATTTCCGCTGGAAACATTTCTACGGAATACATAATGGATCATCATCCTTCAGGAAATAATTACCCAAGTTATCTCAATACACCTTTTTGCAAGATTGCTAACCCAGGTCAAAGTAGTTTTGGAATAGTTGTGGGTTCAATAAATCATGTTTCCTATGAAGATGAAAATTGGATATCCCTCGGACTAGAAGATGATATCTCTCCTTTTTCAAGAGTTGGAACTGGAATTTGGGGAAAAATTAAACCTGACTTAGTTGAATATGGTGGTGGTTTAGCAATATCAAAAAATGGGTTAAATTCAGTAAGAGAAATCGAAGAAATTTCGCCAGAATTAGTTCGGTCAACATTACATGGTGGCAGTGCAATAGGAAAAGGCTCTTCGGGAACATCCTTTGCAGCTCCCAAAATTTCTCATATTGCTGGGCAATTACTGAAATTATATCCAGAGGAGGGGATTAACTTAATAAGAGCACTTTTAGTTCATGGTGCAAGATTGCCTGGTGACCAATTTGTGAGTCCTACCTCTCAAAGTATCGAGCATTATGGATATGGATTTCCGTCAATAGAGAGATCGACAAATAATAAAGAAAATCGGATTACATTTTATAATTCAGGCAACATAAAAGCAGAAGAAGGCCATATATATTCTTTATTAATTCCAGAAGAACTTAGAAATCAAGAACATGAATATGACATATTAATTGAAGTGTCTTTGGCTTTTACTTCTAGAGTAAGAAGAACAAGACAAAAAACAAAATCCTATCTTGGGACTTGGTTAGACTGGACTAATTCTAAGATAGGCGAATCCTATGAAGACTTTAGAGATTATGCTCTAAAAAAAATCGAAGAGACAGAAACAACATATGATAACAAAGTAAGAAATGGTTTAGAAAATTTTAATTGGAAAATAAAAAGAAGAATTGATAGTGGGAATGTTAAAGGTATAAATAGAAATTATAGTACAGTTCAAAAAGATTGGGCTATAATCAAATCATTTCAATTACCAAAAGAAATTAGTTTTGCTGTAAGAGCTCATAATGGATGGGATAAAAATAAACAAAAAATACCCTATTCTATTGTTGTTTCACTAGAAGTTTTAGGTGAAAGCATTTCCATTTATGAATCAATTAGAAATGAGAATGCAATTGAAATCTCTATATCCACCTAGATTCAAAGTCGATGGCTAGCTATAGTGATAAACGTGTCTCCATCATTTACACCGACTGTCCCCGCATGCCCATAAAAAACAATAAACCTCCCAACCTTGCTACTTTATAACTTCCTCTTATTCTTCTATCACTCAGCGATCCGACTTGCAGCGTTTTGGAATCCTAAAGCCAATGCATGGGT
>JALZUU010000440.1 GCA_023300665.1 Saprospiraceae bacterium
TTAACGGTTGGAAAAAGCGTGGTTAAATTTAGGGATAATAACTGTTTTTCCCAAGCCTCCACATCGGCTATTTCTAAAAAAAGCATAGAGTTGTTAATCCAGTCTTTTACATAGGCATTTTGCAAATAAAATCCCATTTCTTTGCCTACACTAAACAATGACATCGTTTCATCAATCACCACTTCTTCAAAGCCTAGAGTTTGATAAAACTTTCTAGATTCTGAAAAATTCTTAGCACCAATAAAACCACGAATGGAACGAATATGAAGAGAAGACTGCATAAGTTTTTAGCGTAAAGATACACTTTGACAGGAAAAATTACACAATTATTTAATGTCGATCAATATAGAGATCAGTCCCTATTAAATCTGGCGTAATACTCGCTCTAAAAATTGGTTTATCTACCAACTGCCAGTAGTAAATATCATCTCTACCCTTTCCACCATTTCGGCTACTGGTAAAGAGGCCACCACTATTATCGGCATTAATATAAAAACCAAAATCGTCTCCAGGAGAATTAAAAGGTTCTCCCAAATTTTGCTTTATTTGCCAAGTACGCTCACTATCGGTGTATATTTTTTTACTCCGAAATATGTCTAATCGCCCAAATCCACCTTGATCACTAGAAGAAAAATAAAGCACTTCATCTTCACTGATATAAGGAAAAACTTCATTGCCAGTTGAATTAATGATCGGTCCTAAATTAACTGGATCAGACCACGCTTTATTCCGAAAAGTAGATACATAAATATCCATTCCACCATAACCTCCTGGTCGATTAGAAGAAAAATAAAGTCGAGTACCATCCGAGGAAATTGCAGGATGGCAAGTAGAAAAATCATCTCCATTAAAAGGAACTTCGCGAATATTAGCCCACTCATTTTCTACTTTATCAGCCATAAATACTTTTAATTGTCGTTTCCCTCTACGATCTTTCTTAGCCGAACTTCGTGTAAAAAACATGATATTCCCAGAATAAGAAAAGGAAGCCGAACTTTCGTGATACTCATCATTTACCTGACCAGTCAACGGGACAGGATCTGCTAATCTTCCATCTGATAATTGAGCATAAAACAAGGTCGATAGTTTCTTTTTCCAAGCATTCAACTTACCTCCGCCAGCAGTTGCAGCATACTTTGAAGATTGCTGTGCTCGAGTAGAAGTAAATATAACACCATCTCCAACCAACACAGCGTTGTAGTCTAAATCTGGTGAATTAATCATCTTTAAATTTCCAATATTAATGTTTCCAAAAACAGAAAAAAGATCATCAGGATAGCAAGCAATATCAGTTACTTCATTAGACATCTTTTGTCCAAGAAGCATGCTACTAAAAAGAAAAGCTAGTATGAAAAATATCAAACGCATTCAAATAGATTTGGGAGTAAAAAAATATTCAATGAAGCTAATAACCGGTTGGCCCGGCAGGCTTGATAGTGAATTTAAAAAAATTCGATATTCTTAGTAATGCAAATCATATTCCATTACTAATGTTTTTTGAAAAATTTATTGATTTTTCAAAAAAAAAAATCGAACAACCAATAGTTGCTCGATTTTGATATAAAATATTTTCTTCGAATATTATTTCTCCAATAAGGCAGTCATATCTACGCCACCAGGATTGGTAACTAAAATATCTGTTCTTCGATTTTTATTATTAATATCTGTCGAATAGTTTTCACCATATCCAATTACTTCGATTCGCTTGGCACGAACACCTTGCGAACTGATATAATTGGCTACTCGCTGTGCACGTCTTTCTGATAACTCTTGATTAAAATCAGCATTCCCAATTGCATCTGTAAAAGAAGCAACCTGAAGGGTCATTCCATCATTCTTTTTCATCATTTCTACGATAGATCGTAAATTGTCTTTATCATTTGTCGTTAAATCTGTATGCGATGACGGATAAAAAACAGACTGTATCACTGGCAAATCTCCAGGAGGTGTTCCTCCACCTTCGAAAGTCATTTTCTTAGGCTTAGAAGTATTTGATTTAAGAATAGATTTTTCACCAAGGTTTAAAATTCTAAACTCCGTACGACGGTTCATCTGGTGTTTGTCTTCGCTACACTTCATGGTATTGAGACATTCATTAACAGGAGTTGATTCTCCGTATCCTTTTGCCACTACTCGACGTCTTTCGATTCCTTGTGAAACGATATAATCAACCGCTGATTTAGCACGCTCTGTTGATAACCATTGATTATAAGTATCCGATCCACGACTATCTGTATGAGAATTTAAATCAATTTCCATTTCTGGATATTGACGTAATAAAGCAACCACTTTATCAAGTTCTACCTTCGCACTCTCCTTTAGATTATACTTATCAAACTCGTAATAAATATGATTTAACTCGATCAACTGTCCGGTCTCTAGACTAGTACTTTCTGTCTTTTCGCCTTTCGCAATAAAGTTATCAATATCTTCTTCGTAAGCCTCTACTTTTGTAGTTGGGTCAATCTTAGCGATTACTTTTGTAGGCTTCTTATTTACTCGAGTAGCATCCGCCATGTCTGCGATAGGATTTAATCGAATTACAATTACATCATCCTTCATCTCAGCTGCCTGAAATACTTTATCATACTTTTTGTAGCCATTCTTTTCTGTCGCTACAACATAATTGCTGGTTTTATTCCAGTCGAAACTAATCATCCCGTCCTTCGCCGTGGTGTAACGAATAATGTTGCCAGGACGATTTGCTTCTGACAAAACAACTTCAGTCATCGGTAATTCTAAACCGGTTACTGCGTCAATTACTTTTACTTTTTTGCTAGCCAATACTGGCTCAACAGGCGTTTCTTCTACGGTTTTCCAACCATAAATATCATCTCGACCATTTCCACCTTCTCTTCCTGAGGTAAAGAATCCTTTATCTCCACCAGTGTTGCCAATAAAGCCAAAGTCATCGGCAGGTGAATTAAACGGTGTACCTAAATTGCTTACTTCCCAGTTATCATCACCCGTCATATGCGGATTAACAACTTCTTGAGCAGCAAATAAATCTAGGCCTCCCATATTATTATGTCCTTCTGATGAAAAGAACAAGGTTCCTTTTCCATCCGTAAAAGGAAAAATTTCATTCTTATCTGTATTGATATCTGGCCCCATGTTGGTTGGCTCAGACCATTTACCATCTTCTCCAATGTGGGTTACATAAATATCCATGCCTCCTAATCCACCTGGTCGGTTGGATGCAAAATACATGGTTTGACCATCCTCAGAAATTGATGGATGACAAGTAGAATATTTCTCTACATTAAAAGAAACCGCTTGAGGTTCAGACCATGCATCATTTGTGTAAGATGATACATATATCTTTAATCGTTTGGCTTTTTTGGTATTTAGGATCGTCCCTTTTTGATTATTTCGGGTGAAATAAAGCTTGTCATCTACTTTAGAAAAACTCGCAATTCCATCATGAAATTTAGAATTTAACGCATGAATGCGTTCAGGTTCTTTAAATGTAACATCCCCCATCTGCTCAGAAAAGAACAGATCGTTGAATTGTTTATTCGGATTACCCGTTCCTTTATCTCCAAAACGCAAGCGATCAGAAGTAAAGATGATACCATTCTTAAAATAGATCGGACTAAAGTCCAAATCTGGTGAATTGATACCTTCTGCAAGGGCAATTTTTACTTTACCAAACAACTCGTTGGGTACCGCGTCCGTTTGAGCAACTAGGCCGCAAGAACCTGAAAGTAACGCTGCCGCAAAAATAGAAGAAATATTTTTCATATATGTAAAGTTATAATCTTATAAAATTATTATATGATTTATTTCAAAATTTGTTCCAATAATTAGTTATTATTTTAATATCATAGGAAAATATTTAAGAACAAGCGCAGTTACAGGCAGAAGAATTCTTAAAATTACCTATCTTACCTCCTTGAATTGTTCATCAATCTTCTGACTATTGGATATTTATGGGTTTGCCATGATACTTTCAGCTTGGCCTTATCGTTTTAGTAAAAAGCTGACTTGTTTAAAGTAAAAGATTTCGATAGTCAGATAAACCTCATTTATACTATGAAAAAGTTAGCATTACACTGGCAGATTTTGATCGGAATGGCTCTTGGAGTTGCCTTTGGTTTCATTGCCAATAAGTTGGGCTGGAATCAATTTGTATTGGATTGGATAAAACCTTTTGGGACTATATTTATTAATTCACTTAAACTAATTGCGGTACCTCTAATCATAGCCTCCTTAATTAAAGGTGTTTCTGACCTAAAAGATATTTCCAAATTATCACAAATGGGCGGACGAACGATTGGCATTTATGTACTTAGTACTGTTTTTGCCGTTTCACTTGGACTTCTTATTGTCAATATCATTCAACCTGGTAATTCTATCACTGAAGACACGCGTTCTGAGTTATTGTCAAAATATGCTGATGATGCAGAAAAAAGGCAAAAAGCAGCAATGAATCAAAAAGAAGAAGGCCCCCTTCAAGCATTAGTTGATATCGTTCCAAGTAATATATTTGCAGCAGCATCCAACAATGGGAATATGCTTCAAGTAATTTTCTTTGTAATTTTCTTTGGTATCGGTATGATATTAATCCCACAAGAAAAAGCCAAACCTGTTAAGGATTTCTTTGATGGCTTAAATGAAGTCATCCTTAAATTGATAGATTTAATCATGTTGGCTGCGCCTTATGGTGTATTTGCCCTTCTAGCCGCTTTAGTGGTTGGATCACCCAGTGCTGATTTATTTGTTGCACTAGGATATTATGCCGGCTCAGTTGTACTAGGCCTAGGGGTTCTTATTTTCGTTTTATATCCATTTTTAGTAAAAACATTTACTGGAATTGGCTATGTACAGTTCTTTCAAGGCATTTTACCCGCTCAATTATTGGCATTTTCTACAAGTTCTTCCGCAGCGACCTTACCGGTTACGATGGAACGAGTGGAAGAACATCTTGGGGTAGAAAAGGAAGTTACCAGCTTTGTTCTACCTATTGGCGCAACCATTAATATGGACGGTACCAGTTTGTATCAAGCGGTCGCTGCAATATTTATTGCCCAATGTTTTGGAATGGACTTGACACTAGGTGCCCAGCTTGGAATTATCGTTACCGCAACCTTAGCCTCAATTGGTTCGGCGGCAGTACCTGGAGCAGGAATGGTTATGCTAGTCATCGTACTCGGTCAAGCCGGAATACCTGAAGCTGGTTTAGCATTGATTTTTGCAGTTGATCGTCCGCTTGATATGTGTCGTACCGTAGCCAATGTAACGGGGGATGCAACCGTGGCATTATTGGTTGGAAAAAGTGTTGGAAAAATTGGGACTCCTAAGGTTAAAAATTGGGATGATAATTTAGAAGAGGTAATTTAAAGTATAAAATAATGGGCTGGTATAACCACGGGCATCCACCGGAATATTTAGCAAAGAGTAAAATTTTCCGTCTATTTTTTTTATTCCGTAAGCTATTTCTAACAAAAAAGAAACGGTT
>JALZUU010000441.1 GCA_023300665.1 Saprospiraceae bacterium
TATGTAATGGTATTGTACAGTCTTTATTAGTAAGCCCAAGTTTAGGTGACGGACAATCTAGTCCTCCAGCTACTGCTGAAAACGGAGACGGAGCTGCTTTCGATTGTGATGATTTAGGAAATGTTAATCCTGTTGATTACTGGTTACAAGATGGAGCAGGAAACTGGTCTTATGTAACTATTAATGTTAATGTTGTAGATCCTCAATTTTTCTGTAACGGTCCTGCTCCAACTGCAACTGTAGCTGGAACAATTATGACAGAAGAATTAGAGACTGTAGGTAATGTAACTGTTAATATTGACGGTAACGCTACTGAAATGCCAACTTCTATGGTAACTGAAAACGATGGTGCTTATAGCTACAGCGAACTAGCAACCATGATGAACTACGGTATTGAGCCAGTTCGTAACGATAACATATTGAACGGTGTAACTACTTATGATTTAGTATTATTAGGACAACACTTGTTAGAGGTAACTCCATTGGATTCTCCATACAAGTTGATTGCTGCTGATGTTAACGGATCTGGTTCTATCACTTCTTTGGATATGATCGCACTACGTAGAGCATTGCTTTTCATTGATACTGAGTTTGCTAACAACACTTCTTGGAGATTTGTAGAAACTGCTCACAACTTCTTTAACAATGCTAACCCATTCGCTACTACTTTCCCTGAAGTTATTAACTATAATAACTTGGAAGCAGATCAGTTAGATGGTGATTTCGTAGCAATAAAGATTGGTGACTTAAACGGTAACGCTGCTGCTAACGCATTAGCTGCTGGTGATACTCGATCTAACAATGGAGACTTAGTTTTCAATGTAGCAGATCAGAAGTTAGTAGCTGGAAACACTTACAGTGTTGATGTGAAAGCTAACGAATTTACTAACATGTTAGGATACCAATTCACTTTAGCTTTCGATCAGAATGCAGTTGAATTTGAAGATTTCACAGCTGGTGCTCTAAGAGGATTAACTGTTGATAACTTTGGTTTCGCTAAATTGAACGAAGGTGCTTTAACTACTCTATGGTCTAATACTAGCGCTGTTTCTGTAAACAACGATGAAGTATTATTCACATTGAACTTCGTAGCGAAGAAAGATGGTAACTTGAGTGATGTAATCTCTGTAGATCAAGTAAGATTTACTCCTGCAGAAGCTTACACTAACGCTGGTGACCTATTCGACGTAGCAATCAACTTCGGTCAAGTTTCTGACGCTGGCTTTAGCTTAGCACAGAACCGACCTAACCCATTCAGAAATGAAACGGTTATCGAATTTGAATTGCCTGAAGCAACTACTGCAACCTTGACTATCTACGACGTCGCTGGACGTGTATTGAGAGTTATCGAGGGAGATTATGCAAAAGGTGCAAACGCGGAAACTATTAACAGTAGTGACCTAAATGCAACTGGAGTATTATACTACCAACTTGATACACCTACTCAATCTGCGACTATGAAGATGATCGTGATCAAGTAAGTTATATTAGCTCAAAATCCGATTTAAGAATGCTTTAAAATCGGTTTTTGGGATGGCCTCTTCCCGACACGTTCGGGAGGGGGCTTTTTTATGTCCAGTAGGGACGAATTGTAATTCGTCCCTACTAGGATATAAAGTATTACCTTTGCATTATGCCAAGAATTCTCAGTATTGATTATGGACAAAAGAGAACAGGTCTAGCCGTTACAGATCCGCTTCAGATTATTGCCAATGGTTTAGAGACCGTTGCAACGAAAGATCTACAAGAATGGTTATTTAACTATATTGCGAACGAAACAGTAGAGGAAGTAGTTCTGGGCTATCCTAGACACTTAGATGGGAATCCTACCGCTTTGGTACCTATTATTGAGAAACTAAAGGAAACACTGTTAAAACAATTCCCTGAACTCACGGTTTCTTATGTAGATGAACGATTTACTTCTTACGAAGCAAAACAAATTATTCTGAAGAGTGGGGCAGGTAAGAAAAAGAGAAGAGATAAAGGATTAGTCGATAAGATTAGTGCTGTTTTAATTTTACAAAACTATTTAGAAAGCAAAAGATAATAATGATTTTACCTATTTACGCTTATGGTCACCCGGTTTTAAATAAAGTAGCTAAACCGATTGAACCTGATAATCCAGATTTTAAAAAACTCTTGGAGGATATGTGGGAAACAATGTATGAAGCCCAAGGAGTAGGTTTAGCAGCTCCGCAGATAGGCAAGTCTCTACGATTATTTTTAGTAGATACCATACAGATAATGGATGAGGGAAAAGAAGATGAAGGAATCAAACAAGCTTTCATTAACGCAGAAAAAATTGAAGAAGGAGGAGCACCTTGGGATTACGAAGAAGGTTGTTTAAGTATACCGGATATTCGAGCAGATGTAGAACGTCCTGCTCAGATCAAATTGCGTTATCAAGATGAAAATTTTAAAACCCACGAAAAAGTATTTACAGGGATGAATGCTAGAGTAATTCAGCATGAATACGATCATGTGGAAGGTATTCTATTTACCCAATATTTGCGTCCTTTGAAAAAACGATTGATGAAAAGAAAATTAGAAAGAATAAAAACTGGGAAAATCGATCCTAAATACCGGATGAAATTTTTTACCAAAAAACGTTAACTAACGAACATCGAAATCAGCATAACTGGAGGAACAACCTAGTAAGAACAAACAACTCAAACGTCTTGAAAGCTCTAGAGAAGTGATATGAAAACCACTATTTTCTACCAAAATCTGCTGGAATTTCTCCCCAGTTTTTGGTCTCCCATTTTATAATTGGATTCTTATATTTATTGTTCTTTAACCAATTAATACCTCGCTCTATCAGGTCAAAAAGAATGGCATTTTGAGCAGTCTTTTTAAGGGTTGTTTTAACCCTTTTATTTCTTACCCAACTCATTGCCGTTCTGGAATCAGTATAAATAACTAAATCATCTTTTCCTTCCTTTTTTAAATAAGCAAGCGCGTGGACAAGGGCTAAAAATTCACCAATATTATTAGTACCTCTTTGGAAAGGTCCTTGTCGAAAAAACTCATAAGTAGTCTTTGTATCTACCCCACGATACTCCATAATGCCTGGATTACCACTACAGGCAGCATCTACTGCAATACTATTCCAAATGATATCGGGATGATCGGAACGAAGCGTTTTGCCGCCTGTTGGCTTTTTACCGCCTTTTCTGATGAAATCAGACGCATTACCACCATAAGCAGCTTCTGCTTCTTCAAGCGTCTTAAACGACTTATATCGAGCACCAGGATACCCTTTTATTTGTAATTGACAATCCGTCCAATTATCAAATATTCCTTGTTCATTTCCTTCCCAAACGACATAGTACTTTTTTTTCTTGGCCATAGTAGAATTGATAATTACTCAAGCGCTAAAATTATACTATTTTTGTTGGTTAAAAAAACAAATGTTAATTGATACGCATGCACATATCTATCTCCCTAAATTTGATGCAGATCGGGCAGCAGTTATGAATCGAGCCTCGGAGGCTGGTGTTCATAAAATATTCCTACCAAACGTCGATAGCACAACAATTCCTTCTATGCTAAAACTGGAAGCAGCATATCCAGATCGATGTTTTGCGATGATGGGATTACACCCGTGCTCGGTTAAAGAAAATGTAGAAGAAGAATTAGCCATCGTAAAATCATGGCTAGATAAGCGATCTTTTTGTGCAGTTGGAGAAATAGGGATTGATTTATATTGGGATAAAACATTTTTTCAACAGCAGTCTGATGCTTTTAAAAAACAAATAGAATGGGCCATTGAATTTGATATTCCAATCGTTATTCATTCTCGTGAAAGCACCGAGATTGTTATTGATATTTTAAAAGAAATGAAACACCCCAAATTAAGAGGAATCTTTCATTGTTTTAGTGGCAACGCAATACAAGCAAGGACCATTGTTGATCTTGGATTTTATTTAGGGATCGGAGGGGTATTAACCTATAAAAAATCTACCTTGCCAGCTGCGATCAAGGATATACCACTTGAATGGCTGGTTTTGGAGACAGATGCACCTTATCTATCACCGGTTCCATATCGTGGAAAAAGAAACGAAAGTGCCTATATACACCAAATTGGGGACTATCTTGCATCTATAAAGCAGTTACCTTTTGATAGAATCGCTACACAAACCACAAAAAATGCGTTGAGAATATTTGATAAATCAGAAATTTAACCATCTTTATGCCGAGGTTTATTATATTGCGTCTTTTTTCTTAGGGAAAAACCAATAAAAAACGGCTAAAAACATAAAAAAGACTGATAGAATTTAGTTTTTATATGTTTGAGTGAATAAAAATTTTGAAATGTTATATTATTTTCCAATTTTTGTGAATCGCCTAGATATGAAACACTTTAAAAAGAGGTAGGTATTTCAATGATACTGAAATACTTATAAGTAGGAGAGGTGTCCGAGTGGCTTAAGGAGCACGCTTGGAAAGCGTGTGTACGTCAAAAGCGTACCGAGGGTTCGAATCCCTCTCTCTCCGCATAATTATCTGAATACAAGATTAGTCCGGACAAAGAACAGATCCAGAATTTGTATTACTCCTTTAGTTAGTTCAGATAAAATTTAGACAAACATAAAAAACCATATTTTTTAAATCAAACAATCGTTAAACCTTTAATTATGCGTAAATTAATAGCGTTACTATTCGTATTAGGCGTTGGCCTCTTAAATGGTGGTCTGGAGCTAGCGGCACAAACGTCGCCTGAAGCGGCAACCGGATTTCAATTACTTAAACAATATTTCATTCAGGGTGACTGGAGATTTATGAGTCTTGTACTCGTTTGTCTTATTCTTGGTCTTGCTTTTTGTATAGAAAGAATCATAACCCTTAATATAGCTACTGCTAACACTGATAAGTTAGTTGCAGGTATTGATGAGCGCCTCAAAGCAGGTGATATCAATGGTGCTATGGAAGTAGCAAAATCAACTCAAGGCCCAACAGCTAGTATCCTTTATGAAGGTTTACGTAATGCGCCTCGTGGTCCTGAAGCAGTTGAAAAAGCAATCGTTTCTTACGGTGGTGTACAAATGGGACTTTTAGAAAAAGGACTTGTTTGGATTTCTCTTTTTATCGCTATTGCTCCCATGTTAGGATTTATGGGAACGGTAATCGGTATGATCCAAGCCTTCGATAAGATTGAGGCAGTAGGTGACCTTTCTCCTTCAGTTGTTGCAGGTGGTATCAAGGTAGCACTTTTGACTACTGTATTTGGTCTTGTAGTAGCGATTATCCTACAGATTTTTTACAATTACATCGTTTCCAAAATTGACAGTATCGTTAATAAGATGGAAGATGCTTCTGTAGCATTAGTAGACATTATGGCTACCAACAATGTATTTAAATAATCGTTCCTAACCTTAATACAATTTTATTATGTATAAAACACTCACAAAAAACGGCCAATTGTTTGCTTTTGGGTTGGGATTACTCATCACCATCGCATTCCTTGGTTCCGTATTTTCTGGACTAGATACCTTCAACGGTCTTTCGAAAGAAGCACAGTATGAGACAGGGATCTTTGATCTAGGAATTTATGCCGTGGCATTCCTTACGGTTGTATGTTTTCTTGCTATGCTTTTATTTGGAATCTTTCAGGTAGTTACAGACTTGAAAGGATCTATGAAAGGGCTTATTGGTTTCGCCGTATTGTTAGTTATCTTCGGGATAGCTTACAGCACCGCAACTATTGAGTCTGGTCCTTACTGGGATCCGATTCTTGAAACATTTAACGTAACAGACGGAGCTAGCAAATTTATCACAGGAGCTATCTGGACTTGTTTGTTCATGATTGGTGTTGCTGTTGTAACTTTCGTACTTTCAGAAATTCGTAACTTCTTTAAATAAATCAACATGGCAAAGAAAAGTAGTAAAGATCGGTTGACGAATGAAATCAATGCCGGTTCGATGGCGGACATCGCCTTCTTGCTTCTGATTTTCTTCTTAGTAACGACGACCATCGTTCAAGACAAAGGTATCACGGTAAAATTACCACCTTGGTCTGAAGACGAAGTGGATCCTACTAAATTGAAAAAACGTAACGTATTTGCTGTATTAGTAAATGCTCAAAATCAGTTGCTGGTAAGAGATGAACCTGCTAATATTGAACAGCTGAAGGAACGTGCCAAAGAGTTTATCATGAACCCTAAAGGCCAAGACGATTTAGCTGAAAAACCAACTAAAGCAATTATCTCTTTGAAAAATGACCGGGGAACCAATTATGAGACATACCTGGAAGTTTATAATGAACTAAAGGCTGCTTATAATGAACTTTGGGACGAAGAAGCTGAAAGCAAATACGGAACAAAGTACAGCGATAAAATGCCTAGAGAACAGAGAGTTGAAATCAAAAAGAAGATACCTTTTGTTTTATCTGAAGCTGAACCATCGTCATACGGAGATGAAAAGTAAACCTCCTTTTTAATTTTTAAATTAATTTTTTATGTCTAAATTTAGTAAGAAAAGAGGTAAATCAACCCCTGCTATTTCTACCGCATCATTGCCGGATATCATCTTTATGTTGTTATTCTTCTTTATGGTAGTAACAGTACTTAGAGACTCCTCGCTGATGGTAAAAGTTAATACGCCTCAAGCTTCTGAACTTACCAAGTTGGAAGAAAAATCGTTGGTTAACTATCTTTATATCGGTCGACCTACTGATCAATACAAAGAACAATATGGTACTAGCCCTCGATTACAACTTGGAGATAAGTTTGCGACAGTAGATGATATTCCACTCTTTTTGGAAAAGCACAAAATTAAAGTTGCTGAAAATAAAAGACCACGTATCACTTCTTCTTTAAAAGTAGATGGCGATGTAACTATGGGTATCGTTCAGGATATCAAAACGCAATTACGCAAATCTAATCAGTTGAAAGTAAATTATTCTGCTAAGCCTAAAAACGAATAATTTCAATCGATTAATATTAAAAAATCCCGAAAAGAGCATTTCGCTTTCTTCGGGATTTTTTTATTTAAATTAGATATTTTCTACTATCTCAATCGATCCATAGATTTAACTAACTTTTCATCTTTATTGATAAAATGATTGGCTAAAAACGCAAAAACCAAAAACGCAAAAGGAAGATAAGCACCCACACCATCATCAGGCGTTACAGTTGCGTCCATATTTCCACTATCATTCATAAACAAAAAGACGGCTAAGACCAGCCCAATGATATTTGCGGTAATCGCAAGACGATTGACCAATAATTGCGTTTTACGATTGCGGAACAAAAATATTCCAACAAAAGTCAGTAAACCAGCTAGACAAAAAAGGATTAATAAACCAATATTGTCTTGTAAATTATAAAGACCATCCGCAAAAACAGTAGATTGAGCCATTACCTTTGCCTCTGCAAAAGGAAAAGCAAATAACGAAAACGCAGAGCCAGAGGCCAGTAATAAAAATATAGACTGAATTCTTTGTATCATATTTATTTTTTTAAATTTCTAATTAATAGAATACAAAGATAGAAAAAAGCCCTCAAACCTGAAGGACTCCGACTTATTGGAACTTCACCATTGATAATATTATTCAAACTAAATGGAATCTTTAAAATAAATCATATATGGACTCAACGATGAGCATACTCTAAAAAGTCTTAAATCAAAAGATCTAAATTATATTTGACAATATTTTTATATTTAAATTATTCACGCTAAAAGATATACACGTTAGAAGGTCTCTGCGCCTTTGCGAACTCTGCGAGAAATACACTTTTTAGAGCAAGCTCAACGATTAAACAAATCAACAAATCAAAATGCCACAACCAAATCTTAGTTACTGGGAACAAAATAGTTTTATCGGACGACCGGATCTGTTAATTATCGGTAGTGGAATTGTAGGATTAACCGCTGCGCTAGAATATCGCCGCCGTTTCCCTAAAGCCAAAATCTTAGTAGTAGAACGCAGCCCAATTGCTGCCGGCGGTAGCACCCGTAACGCAGGATTTGCTTGCTTTGGGAGCATCAGCGAGATCTTGGCCGATCTAGAAAATCACAAAGAACAAGTGGTGATCGATCTGATCAAATCTAGATGGGAAGGATTAGCGCGACTAAGAGCCTTAGTTGGAGATCAGCATATGGACTATCAAGAAGTAGGGAATTATGAAGTTTTTCGAGATCAGGATTCCGATTTATATCAACAATGTCGCGCTGCAATGCCTCGCTTAAATGAACTCATGGAATCCGCCACCGGACAAAAAGAAGTTTTTAAAGAAAACCAACCTGCTATCCAAAAATTTGGTCTAGGTCAAACACAGCACTTGATTTGGAATAGGGCAGAAGGAATGATTAATACAGGAAAAATGATGCGAAGGTTAGTAGACCTAACTCGCAAAGCAAATATTGAAATATTGAACGGAGTAACGGTTGAAAAACTATTTACCCATACTAACCATGTCTCCGCACTCTTGAATAATAATTGGGAAATTAAGGCAGAACGAGTCATCGTAGCAACCAATGGATTTGCGCGGCAATTATTACCAAAAGTCTCCGTTCGTCCCGCTCGTAATTTGGTCTTAATTACCAAACCCATCCAAGGGTTAAAAATTAAAGGAGCCTTTCATGGCGAAGGGGGGTATTTTTATTTTAGAAATATTGAAAATCGAATTCTTTTGGGTGGAGGACGTCACTTAGATCTGAAAAACGAAGAAACGAGTGAATTTGGTGAGAATGATTTAATTAAAAAAGCACTTTTAGGATTACTCGAATCAACTATTTTACCTGAGCAATCTTACACCATCGATCGGTGGTGGAGTGGAATTTTAGGAGTGGGAGAACAAAAGAAACCAATCATAGAGAAACAAGATTATCGGCTAGTAGTCGCTGTAAGAATGGGCGGTATGGGCGTTGCTATTGGAAGTTCCGTAGGAGTGATGGCCATAGAGGCGTTTACTTCATAAGTTAACTGATATCTTAAAGTTTTAATCAACTTCTATAATTATATTAAATTTGCAGAATCAAAAAGAAAAAATACTTAATTGCGTTATATAGAAGTGAATAATCTCAAACTAATCATCTTTCTGTTCTTACTGAGTACTAGTTTTACCGCATTAGCTCAAAGAACCTTACCGGTTGCCCCTTCGCCAACGGATCAAGATACGCTGCCCGAACGTAAACAAGTCATTGTAGATCGTTCAGATTTGATGGAAGGTACGATTGAAGATGGAGAAGAAACTACTTATTTGAAAGGTGGTGTTATTTTAAGACAAGGAGAAGTCTATATGTATTGTGATTCGGCAACGATGATCAACAACGATGTGATTGCTAGAGGAAATGTGATTATTCAGCAAGGAGATTCGCTCAACATATTTTCTGATTCTCTTTATTATAAAGGAGATGATCGGATCGCAGATTTGTTTGGGGATGTACGTCTGGATAATAAAGGGCAACGACTTTTTACCAATCATTTGAATTATAATTTAAAAACCAAAAAAGCTGAATATTTCACGCGGTCGTTATTGACCAATGATACCACTTATTTAGAAAGTAACCGAGGAACCTATTTTGTGAATACAGATGAAGCTTTTTTTCGAGATAGTGTATTGGTGATTGATACGGCTTTTGTAATGCGGACGGATAGCGTCGATTTCTCTGCAAAAACAGGGATTCTTACTTTTATTGCTCCAACCTTAATTACCCAAGAGGATGCTAGAATTTATTGTGAAAAAGGGTTTTATGATACCAATAAAGGATACGCAGAGTTTTTCCAAAACGCAGAATACATTAAAGGAGAACAGCAGGCTACAGCAGATAAAATAATTTATGATTCAAATAATAAAGAAGTAATCTTAGACGGAAATGCTCAATTCATTGAAGAGGACAAAGTCGCTACGGCTGATATCATTCGATACGAAGAAGATACTGAATTGACTTATCTAAAGGGGAATGCAAAATACAAAGACAGCGAAAAAGAAGTCGTTGGAGATGAAATCCAATATGATTCAGCATCGGAATCTTTTGATACCAAAGGACGCTCTACCATTGTAGATGGAAATCAAATACTCGTTGCTGATACGGTTAATTATGTGGGAGATTTGGGGATTGCGACAGGTAATGTGATTTGGACGGATACCGTCGATCAGATTACGATTGAAAGCGAAAGAATAGATTATAATAAAGAGACTGATTATGTGAAAGCGAGTGGGGGACGTCCGCTATTGATTTCGGTGGTGGATGATGATACTTTATTTATGCGTTCAGATACCTTGATTTCTTTGATGGAAAATGAAGCGGATAGTGCTAGAACGCTAGTAGGCTATAAAAATGTTAGAATATTTAAAACAAATCTACAAGCAGTTTGTGATTCATTGGTCTACCAAACTCAAGATTCGCTTTTTAGTTTTTATCAGAATCCAATTATCTGGTCAGATACTACACAGTTTTATTCAGATACCGTTTTGATGCAAATGAGAAACGAAGAAATTGATAAAATATATTTAAATAATAACGCCTATATTATTAATTCTCCAGATGAGATTTATTTTAATCAAATCAGAGGTAAAAATATGACGGCCTTTTTTAAGAATGATGAGCTGCAAAAAATGCGGGTCGTTGGTAATGCTGAATCTATCTACTATATTCTTGATGAAGATGATGCTTATACTGGAGTCAATAAATGTGTTTGTAGTAATATGTTGATTAACTTTGTCGATAATGATATTGACGATATTATATTCTATACAAATCCAACCTCTACCCTTTATCCTATGCGTAAGGCAGATCACAATGCTTTAAAGCTACCGGGCTTTCGTTGGGATGGAAATCTAAGACCAAAGTCTAGGTTTGATTTAGGATCAGTTACGCTTATTAATGATTAGTTTTTTATGAATAGATTTTTCTTAATCCTCACCATTTTCTTTTTAGCTAATAATTTCACTATCGCTCAAGTATCGATAGAGACTATTTTTACAGAGGCTAATACTGCTTACGAACAAAGAAAATATCAACAAGCCATTAAAGCTTATGAAATTATTCTTGATCAGAAGGTTGAATCTGCGAGTCTTTTTTATAATCTAGGTAATAGTTATTATCAAGTAGGAACGATTGGAAAAGCTATTTTAAATTACGAGAAATCGCTGATGCTCGCTGATAATGAAGATATCCGCTACAATCTTGAGATTGCAAAAAACAAGCAAATTGACCAACTTAGTTCTGTTGGTTCTACACCCAGACAATGGTGGGAAAATCTCGTTCGAACTTTTTCTGGTAATACTTGGTCTATTATAATGGTCTTAGTTTTTTGGGGAACCATCGCTGGTTGGATCTTTTGGTTATTGGCCAAGGAACGCTCTCAACGGAAGCGCGGCTTTATCTTAGGAATCATAGGAATTCCATTGGTACTTTTCGTAGGAATTCTTGCTAACACCCGTAATGATTTACAAAAGGATAGCCATCGAGCTATTTTATTAGAAAAGGAAATTGATCTACGGATTAGTCCTGACCCTAAAGGAAAAGCATTAAATACCCTTCACGAAGGAGTAGAGCTTAATTTATTGGAAGAAATCAATGATTGGTACCACGTACGCCTTATTAATGGCGATCAAGGCTGGCTACCAGAAAGTAGCTTTGAACGAATCTAAGTATTCTCAGTTCATACTACTGACGATAGGCATTTTATAAATTTAGAATTGATGTCAAGGTTCGACGTAGGAACAAGGCAATGCCTTGTTCCTACGTCGAACAACACTTTAGCGCCTTTAGCACTGCGTCTATGAATAGCACAAAAAAAAAGTTCTATCCATAAAGGATAGAACTTAACAACAAAAAATATAAAGCTATGAAAACTAAAACTATCTTTATGCTTATTAAATAAGCACTAATTTTTATTCTTTTCCGCCGTCTAACTCATCTTGCCACACTTTTAACTCGTCCCACTTACCATCAGCAGCCATTTGAGCTTGTCTTGGCCAAGTACCAGGATTATGAGATGCGTAACGGTTTCCCGCTTCGGCTAAGATTTCTTTAATACGATCCACGTCAGTGGCTCCCAATTGAGCAAACGTATTAATTCCAGCATTATTGAGTAACTCGGCGATTTTTGGCCCAACTCCTTCAACTTTTCTTAAATCTTCTTTAGCTCCTGCATCTTTAACAGGTGCTGGTGCAGCTGGCGCTTCCTTTTTTGCTTCAACTGCAGGTGCAGCAGCAGGTGCTTCAGGTGCTGCTTTTGCTTTTGGCGCGTTTGCCTCTACAGGAGCCTTTGCTACCTTTTTCGGCTTGCGCTTCTTAGTTACAACCTCTCCACTAGGGATAATGTTCACGAAAGTTCGATTTAATCGACGTTTTTGAAATTGAACGCTACCTTCTACTAAAGCAAATAAGGTATGATCTCTTCCCATTCCTACATTAAGGCCTGGGTGGTAACGAGTACCTCGTTGTCTTACAATAATATTTCCTGCAATGGCTTTTTCGCCACCGAATAATTTAACACCGAGTCGTTTACTAATACTATCTCTTCCGTTATCCGTACTACCAACTCCTTTTTTATGTGCCATGATAATTTACTTTACAAAATTAAAAATAAGGTTTAATTATGAGAATATCAAAAACTGTTAAACAAAATTTTAACGGTTATCCAGTGATACTATCAATTCGGATTTTAGTAAAACTTTGGCGGTGGCCATTCTTTACTCGGTATCCTTTTCTACGTTTTTTCTTAAAAACGATGACCTTGTCCCCCTTTTGGCGTCCAAGAACGGTAGCTCCTACAGAAGCTCCACTAATAACCGGCGTGCCGACGTTAGTTGACGAGTCACTTCCAATCAGGTGAACCTGATCAAAACTAACATTGTCACCTTCGCTAGCTTCTAACTGGTGGACAAAAATCTCTTGTCCTTGCTCAACTTTAAACTGTTGACCAGCTATTGTTACGATTGCAAACATGTGATAAACTTTTTGTTAATTAAAATTATTATTCAAATTCCAATTTTTTTTGGAAAATGATTGCAAATATACCAATTTACTCTTAAAATCACAAATGATTTGGGGGGATTCCTTTGGTGAGAAATAGGGGGGATTCTTAATTTTAAATGCAAAAGCAAACTCAATGACAAATTCAATTTTCCCTTGAGGCGAAAAACAAGCTAATTTATTCGCTGCCTTACACTTTTATATTATAATTTTTTAGAAAAGATAACAACTTAGTAGACTCGATTGCCTAGTTTGCCTTTGCCTTTGCCTTTGCCTTTGCCTTTGCCTTTGCCTTTGCCTTTGCCTTTGAAGTTGCCCTTGAAGTTGCCCTTGAAATGTATTGCTAGTTTTCTAGCCACGAAAATCGACCTACAGCCTAGCCGCCAGTCGAGTCCCTTGATCTATCGCTCGTTTAGCATCTAATTCACCTGCTTTTTCAGCTCCTCCGATTAAATGAACCGTACTTCCACCCGCTCTTAACGGATCCACTAAATCTCTTACGGAAACTTGCCCCGCACAGACGACAATATTCGCTACCGAAAGCACTTTCGTAGCTCCTTCTACCTCTAAATGAAGACCTTCATCATCAATCTTAGAATATTTTACGCCTGAAATCATCTCAATCCCTCTATGTTTAAGGCTACTTCGGTGAATCCAGCCGGTTGTTTTACCTAGATTAGCCCCTAGTTTTCCATGTTTTCGTTGAAGTAAATATATTTTACGAGGAGATGCCTCTGGAACTGGAGTTGTCAAGCCTCCTCGAGTACTCAATTCCATATTGACACCCCATTCTTTCATAAAAGCTTTGGTATCTAAAGAGGTAGAAGTTCCATGTTGTGATAAAAATTCAGCAATGTCAAAACCAATTCCACCCGCTCCAATGATGGCCACAGAATCTCCTACTTGTTTTCCTTTTTCTAAGACTTCTGCATAACTCAGCACTTTTGGGTGATCAATACCGGGTAGATCGATCTTTCTTGGCGTTACGCCAGTAGCCACAATTATTTCATCAAAGCCTTTTTCTTTTAGTGCTTCTACCGATATTCGAGTGGATAAATGTAAGCGGACACCTGTCAAAGCAATCTGTTTGCGATAATACCGCATGGTCTCAAAAAATTCTTCTTTTCCAGGAATCTGACAGGCTAGATTAAATTGTCCGCCAATTTGAGGCGCTGCTTCAAATAAGTCTACTTCGTGTCCACGTCCGGCCGCAACCGTCGCTGCTGATAATCCGGCAGGACCAGCACCTACGACCGCAATTCGTTTGGGTTTATTTACTGGTTTGATGATTAACTCTGTTTCGTGACAAGCCATTGGATTGACTAGGCAGCTGGCGGTTTTTCGTTTAAAAACATGATCAAGACAAGCTTGATTACAACCAATACAAGTATTAATTTCATCTGCTTTATCTGCTGCTGCTTTATTAACAAAATCAGGATCTGCTAAAAATGGTCGAGCCATGGAAATCATATCGGCATGTCCCGCAGCTAGAATCTCTTCGCCTTTTTCAGGGGTATTAATTCGATTGGTGGTGATAAGTGGAATGTTTACTTCTCCCATCATCCTTTTAGTCACCCAACTAAAACCACCCCGAGGGACCGAAGTGGCAATGGTCGGAACCCGTGCTTCATGCCAGCCAATTCCTGTATTGATGATGGTTGCTCCGGCGGCCTCAACGGCTTTAGCCAATTGCACTACTTCTTCCCAACTACTCCCATCTTCTACTAAATCGAGCATCGACAATCGGTAGATAATAATAAAATTAGGGCCTGCTTGTTTTCTTACTTCTTTAATAATTTCAATGGGAAAACGCATTCTGTTTTCATAACTGCCGCCCCATTCATCTGTTCGGTGATTGGTTTTTTTAACTAAAAATTGATTGATTAAATAACCTTCTGAACCCATAATTTCTACACCATCATAACCAGCAGATTGAGCCAAGGCTGCGGTATTTCCAAAATCTTTAATGGTTTTTTTAATACTGCTATTGCTCATTTTCCAAGGTCGAAAAGGAGAGATAGGAGATTTAATAGCCGATGGTGCGACCGCTAAAGGATGGTAGCCATAGCGACCGGCGTGCAAGATTTGCAAACATATTTTTCCACCTGCTTGATGAACGGCTTCAGTGATGACTTGATGCTTTTTACTTTCTCCACTTGTTGCCATTCGCGCGGCAAAGGGACCGACCCAGCCTGCTCGATTGGGGGCGATTCCACCAGTAACAATCAGCCCAACACCACCTCGTGCCCGAGCGGCAAAATAAGCTGCCATTTTTTCAAAACCATTTTTTTCTTCTTCTAATCCAGTATGCATAGATCCCATCAGGACCCGATTTTTTAGTGTCGTAAATCCAAGGTCAAGCGGACGAAGTAGATGAGGGTAGGGCATAGATTTTATTTTTGTGGAAAGTTCGATAAAACTTATTAGGGATGCAAGAACTATTGGCTTTTAGCTATTGCTATTTGCTTCACTCTATCGCGATAGAAGAGGATGAGCTAATGCTAATTAGCGAACCCGAAGGGACGGGTGGCCAAGCCAAAAGCTAAGAGCAAATAG
>JALZUU010000442.1 GCA_023300665.1 Saprospiraceae bacterium
CACGTAAGAAGGTCTCTGCGTCTCCCGAAGCAAGTACGGGACGGGGTCCTGCGAACTTTGCGAGAAAAACACTTTTTAGAGCAAGCTCAACGATTCAACGATTCAACGATTCAACAATTCCAACAACCATGAACCCCTCATCAATCAATATCTCCATCACTCTAAACCTCACCCTAGAACAGATCTATCATGGCGTAACCAAAAAAATAAAATACAAAAGGAAAAAGCCCTGCCTTAGTTGCGAGAATAAAGGAGGCTGTCCAACTTGTAATGGCCAAGGAATTATGTTGATGGAGTCTATTGAAGAGATTGAAATACCAAAAGGCGTAGCCAGTGATATGACCCTAACATTTAAAAAGAAAGGCCATTTTTCTATCCAAGAAAAAAAACGATGGAGCCTATTTTCTAAAACTAAGAATTCTAAAAATACTATTGGAAACTTAATTGTAAAAATCAAAACCCTACCACATGAATATTTTTCCAGAGAGAATGCAAACCTTATCTATCACTGCAAGGTAAGTCAATCAGAATTAGCTGCCGGCCCAAAACTAATTGCCATCGAACATCTCAACATGGAAGTCTTGAATATCGAAATTCCCCAAAATACTCCTTCAGGAAGAATCCTTAGCATCGGAGGGATGGGGTTTAAAGATATTGCGAGTAAACGAACAGGGAATTTGATGATTCGGTTGGAGGTGGTTTAATAATAACACGTTAATAATAATTTTTCATGGAAAATAACCCTAAAAAATTTCTTTCATTCTTTTATTTAGCCTGTTTGTTGTTGTCAATAAGTTGTACAAAAAAAAGTAAAAGACAATACAAAAACACCTCTAATGAAAACCAAAAATTAACAACTAAGGGTGAGTATATACCGACAAAAGAAGATATCGAAAGAGAAGCATATTTTGGTTATGACACGATTACAATAAAATCATTTTTTTCTAAAAATAACCACAAATTTACATTAAAAGGTAGCAAGTCTGGAGATACTTATCAAATAAAATCGGAATCAAATATTGGATTTATTAAAGAAACTAAACTTACTGATAGTTGGTATATTGCTTCTCATTCTCAAATTTTATGGGACAATGATGATTATCTTTTTATTAGATTTGGATGTGGTACTAGTTGTTGGGGAGGACAAATAATTTCACTGAATAATGATGATCCACCAAGAGAATATATGAACTATTTATATGAAGATAGCGTAAATAATATAATCGTTTACCCAGATTCAAATGATTATAAAATCATGATTTTTGAGAATTTTGACAACGAAAAATTAAAACTTGAAAAAATATATTTTTGTGAAGAATCGGTAACACCAATAGATTATATATCTTGCTATTCCAAAGAAAATAAACATATCCTAATTTTTGATTATGAAGAACCAAATTGTATGACAACAGTAAAAAAAGAAATTGATATCGAGCAATTAATAGACTAAAATCTAATCGAAAATTTATTATATATTCGTGAATTAAAGCTAATTTTATTCCATGAAAAATTACCTCCTCCTAATTGCCCTATCCTTTTTTACTAATTATTTATTTAGTACCAATTATCTAGTATCAAATATTAATGAATTAGATAGTAGGGTAAACATTGTGGTCCCTGGAGACACAATCATCATGGCCAATGGACTTTGGATGGATGTAGAAATCGACTTTGATCCAACTGGGGTTGCCAATAATCCGATCGTTCTAAAAGCAGAAACACCAGGACAAGTAATTATTTCTGGTGATGCTCGATTAAGAATTGGAGGAGATTATTTAGTGGTAACGGGTCTTAAGTTTGAGAATTGTATCGCTACTTCAACCAATTTAATTGAGTTTAGGAGAAGTAGCTCAGAACTTGCCCATCACAGCAGATTGACCGAAACAGTGGTAATCAATTGTAATCCGCCAGATGAATTTGAAGATTATAAATGGGTGGGTATTTATGGTCAAAATAATGAAGTAGACCATTGCTATATTGCTAATAAAACCCATATTGGAGCTACCTTAGTGGTTTGGTCGACGGAGTTGGAAGGCTTCCACCATATTCATCACAATTTTTTTGGTCCACGGCCACGACCAGTTGGAGATGGTAATGGATATGAAACCATCAGAGTAGGAACCAGTAGTTTTGCTCAAAATAAAGGATCGAATTTAGTCGAACATAATTATTTTTATCAAACCGATGGTGAGATAGAAATCATCTCCGGAAAATCTAGCTTCTCCACTTACCGGTATAATATTTTTAGAAATTGTAGAGGTGGATTGACCCTTAGACATGGGACCAATTGTCGGGTAGAAGGAAATATCTTTTTCGGAGAATCTAAACCCGGTTCTTATGGTTTGCGAATCATAGATCGAGATCACCTTGTTATCAATAATTATTTTTCGGATTTAAATTCTGGTGGAAGTAGTATTCGAAATGCAATCAGTATCATGAGTGCAGATCTTACTCCGGTAGCAAGTGGCGTTCAACATGCTATCAGAGATACCATCGCGTATAATACCATTGTAAATTGTGAAAAAGGAATAACCATAGGAGCGGGTAGTGATGTAGTTGCTCCTGATAGCTGCGTGTTGTTTAACAATGTTGTTACTATTGAAAATTCATCTCCTGTTACAAATAATTTGCAGCCAACAAATATATTTTATCAAGGGAATTTTTTTCATAGAATTGATGGAAATGTTACGGTTCCACCGTCGGGATCTGTTGATATTGATCCTTTGTTATCGCTTGCTGTTGGAGACAGTATTTATAGACCTATGACGACAAGTCCTATTATCGGGGCAGCCATTCCAAATTTAGTGGAAGAATTTCAGGATTTCGAAGGACACACTAGAGCAAATCCAGCTACCGCTGGAGCGGATGAAGTATCCAATGAACCTCCTATTGAAAGAGGGATATATGGCCCGACTTGGTTGATTCAAGAACAACCAGTTTCAAGTGAATTTCCAACCTTAGTTTCTAATCGAATCAAACTACTATCTCAACAAGACAATCGTCAGTTTGGGCTATATTTTCCTTCGGATGATTTACTAGAAGATAGAACTGCTTCTTTTAGAGTTTATTCCTTAACTGGGAGATTAATGGTACAAGAGCAACTAATAAAAAAAGGAGAAACAATCTTTCTTGGTAACTCATGGCCGGCAGGTCAGTACCTGATCCATTGTAAATATTTTTCTGAAAATCAGGAGCTATTAAAATGGATTAAATGGTGAAAATCTATGTTAAAATCATAGGATTAGGAAGACAATAAAGAACAAATGCATACTGCTGGACAATTAATTAAAAATTAAATACATTTTAAGTTTAACCTTTCCTGATTTTTAATTAATTTGCACCCATCATACGAAAGCTATCTAATTTTTATTTTTAATTCCTCTTGATAAATTCACTTTTTGACCTTTCATCGGATCAAGAGTTTTAAAAAAGACTAATAAGCAGAAGTATCCTCCCCACCTAACCTTTGTTCTAGTGTTCCAGAAACTTTTTCCTGAATCAAATTCGGGACAGGTGCCATTTTTTTTGTTAATAGCAGCGGCTATTCACTCAAAAAAGAGGCTCGATTTGAAAAATTTTCTCTAGTTCTCGACTGTTTTCGAATTCTTAAACAACTTCAAATAAAAAATCAATTTAAACCGATACAGTTTGTTTTTTTTCTAAAAAATTAAACATTTATTCCAAACTTACATTAAACTTTGTTTTATGAACATTTTTAAAAATAACTTGATATTTAAATACTTTTAAGAAAAGTATCTAAATCAAATTTTTAAATGGCAAAAGATTACAATTCTTCTTTGTTGTTTTTTTCTTTTTCAACAAAATATTAGTGCACAATGCCCATCGAATCCTACCTATGATGCCCTTGCAGCGATTTTTAATGCCAACTCAGGTAACACCCTCGGATGGGATTTGACGGATTGTAATCATTGTAACTATGAAGGGGTAACCTGTGGTAACGAAGGGCAAGTGACCGCTTTAAATATGTTTGATAAACAATTAACAACTTTACCTTCTGAGATTGGAAATTTGACGAACCTAATCACTTTAAATTTTGGAAGAAACCAAATAGTAACCCTTCCTTCTTCTATAGGACAATTAGCTAGCCTTGTTAATTTTAGTGCTAACGAAAACCAAATACAAACTCTGCCAGTTGAGATTTTCAACTTGACACTTATAGAAAATTTTGGAGTACGTGAAAATCAACTTACCTCATTGCCAACTGAGTTTGGAAACTTAATTAATCTAAGAGGTGTACTCCTTGATATTAACCAACTAACATCTTTACCTGCCTCAATTGGTCAGCTTGAAGACATAGTAAACTTTTCAGTTACTCAAAATAATTTAACAACTTTACCATCTGAGATAGTAAACTTAGCACCAACTATAGAAAGGCTAACTCTAACAGGCAATCAATTTCAAACAATACCAGTTGAAGTAGCACAACTAACTAATTTAACTGGTTTAAGTTTCGCTAATAATCAGATAG
>JALZUU010000443.1 GCA_023300665.1 Saprospiraceae bacterium
GTCACTTTTTTACCCCCAACAATAGAGGAAGCACCTTGACAAGCAACTACAAGAAGAGGAATTAATAAAAAAAGAAAATTCTTTACCATTATGTTTTATTGAATTGGTTAACCAATATTTGAAGCCCAAATATAGGTTAAAATGGCAGAATCACCAATTTAAATAGCGTTTAGATCAAATATGAAAGCTTCTATCCATTTTTTTGGTTAACCAATTTAATATTAGTTATTGCTCATTTCTGACAAATTATATTTTAATTAAAGCGTCTCGAATCAAAAATCAAGTAAAGAAGTTGAAATTAAAGGCATTTTGTTTTTGAAATTCGAGATTAATGGGTACATTTGGTTAACCAATTTCCTTTTGCTTTTTTACACAGAAAACATTTTAAACAAATGCTTGAGAATTTTAGTGAAATCAGCGTAGAAACACCTGTAGATAAGATCATTCGACAGATTAGGAATCTTATCACTTCAGGGCAGTTGAATGCTGGAGATCGATTACCGCCTGAACGAAAGCTTGCGCTTCGATTAGGTGTTAGCCGTACACACGTAAGAGATGCAATTCGTAAATTAGAGTTTTATGGGATTTTAAAAACACACCCTCAAAGTGGTACGGTGGTATCAGGAATGGGAATCACCGCTTTAGGTGGCTTAATTACAGATGTTTTAAAATTAGAAAAAAGCGATTTTACTTCTTTGGTGGAAACCCGAGTAATTCTTGAAACACACGGTGCAAAATTAGCAGCCCAAAGAAGAACTTCGGAGGATATCCTAGAAATTAAGAAAGCATTAGTTGCATATGAACAACAAGTAAAAAAAGGAAACCCTGCGGTGGAAGAAGATTTAATGTTCCACCTAAAAATTGCAGAAGCCAGTAAAAATGCTGTTTTAAAATCACTCATGCTAATTATCACACCGGATATTGTCAATAATTTTATTCGGTATAAAGTTTGCGACGAACGGACCAATAATATTGTTTGTAACGAACACGAAACCATTGTACAAAAAATTATCGATGGAAATGGAGTCGCAGCAAGTATCGCCATGGAAAAACATTTAAAAGATGTCGTTGAGTTCAGTCACTCAATGAATTTTTAACCCTGATCTTATTCCTTCAGAATTCTAACTAACTAAACAGTGCAAAATTTAATCGAAAATGGGGAAATCCCTGTTTTCAATAAACATTTCTATACCATATTAGAAGAAACTCAATTTGAGTTTAATTTGGCAACTTAAAAATTAAACAACCAAAACGTTTGGTGTTTTAAATAGTTCAGCTTAAATTTGCGGATTAATTAGAAGAACAAGTACATCTTATATTAAAATCTATTCGACATATGTTAAAAACTCTCAAAATGTTTGGTAGTTTAATCAGTTCAGAGTAAATTGGTAGACCAATTAGAAGATGCAACAAATTTATATCAAAATCTAATTAACATTAATAAATAAATATTATTCAATCAAAATTTTTAAATAAAAAAAGTAAACATGAAAAATGTATTAATTAAGTTTAGCAAGAGTTTCTTCCTGATGGCTTGCTTGTTTTTTTCACTTACCTTGATCACCTCTTGTGGTGATGATGACGAACCCGTAGTTGTAGATCCTTCAACTGTTGTTGCAGATTTCTCAGCGCAGGTTGATGCGGACAATTCTTTATTATATGCTTTCACAAACAGCTCTGTAGTTAATGGAATCACTGATACTTCTTTCGATTCAGATTGGGACTTTGGTGATGGTGGGACCTCAACTGATGAGAACCCTATGTATACCTATAGTGAAGAAGGTACTTTCACTGTTACATTGACGGTAACTGCTTCCGATGGTGTGGAAGCTACAACAACTGAGACTGTTGAGGTTACAGCGCCTAAGAACAGGTATGCTGTCATTACTGACTCAACGGATGATGATACTGGTGAGCTTAGATATGCACCAATGGATTCTATTCGAAATGGAAGAATTACTTTTATGTATAGAGTAGCTGAAGGCCCTGTAGATATGGATATTCAGGATGGCTTTATCAACGTTTCAGGTTCTTCCACAACTGGTGATTTTGCACTAGTAGAAATAAGATTAAAAGACAACGCACCACATGAATGGCGTGAAGGAGCATCCGATGCAACTATTGCAGCTTCTATGTTCCCTGAAGGAATGCCTGACGTTTGGGTTCCTATCGAGATTAGCTGGTCTGCTAATGGCACTGACGCACCAACGTATAGCGCTTCAATTGATGGCCAGGTTATCATCACTGATGCAATTAGCACGACTAACGGTGGCGCTGGAGATGTAGATGGTCATTTAGCTGCTGTCAAAGATGGTGCTGCTAACTTCCAATGGAAATACGCTGGAAATTCAGCTATTTCTGATGGAGTGTTTCACATTGATGATATCGTAATATATTCTTCAGACTCAGGATCTGAAGTAGTAGCTTTCGAAGATAACTTCCAAGGAAGAGTTGCCGGTGACAATTTAGACTCAGAAGTGAATGTTGACTCTCCATATCACCCAAATAGTGCAGATGCTACAGTTGGAGAAGATCAGTAATCTTCTTTATTGATTAAAGAAATATACCATAAAGGGGAATGTCTAAATAGACATTCCTCTTTTTGCTTGTTATACATTATATTTTTTCTTAATTTTACTAATGCATATAAAGTTAAGTGAAAACCATCACGAGAAATGAGCCTCGAAGTACAATTTCAACCACTTGACTTATATTCAAATATTTTAAAAAATATGTTATGAATGTTCAGCGATTGTCTCTTCTAATTCTTAGCCTATTGGGCATCCAGTTATCCCATTCACAAATCGCTTCCGAATTGATCTATTTAGATCAAGATGAATTAATTTATGTTCCTTTCTCTATGAAGGGGCAATCAAATGAAGTGAACACCATTCCGGATTTTTCTTATGCTGGCTACCTTGGAGGAGGTGTTTCACTTCCTACTGATATTCCAGTTAAGGTTACCGTTTCTCCGGCGGAGGGAGATGATACACGAAGAATCCAAGCTGCGATAGATCTAGTCGAAACACTCGAACCTGATCAGAATGGATTTAGAGGAGTCGTATTAATTAAAGCGGGACATTATAGCTTAGAAAACATATTGGTAGTCAGAGCCTCTGGTGTAGTTTTGCGAGGTGAAGGCCAAGGATTAAATGGAACAGTTCTTCACTCAAATCCACGAGTTGAGCATAGTGTTATCAGCATTTTGGGGTCAGGTGGTATTAGTATAGAAACACAATCTGAACAAACTATCACAACCGATTATGTTCCAGTAGGATCTTATTCCTTTGAGATTGAGGATGCATCAGACTTTGAGGTTGGAGAAAAAATTGTGATTACTAGAACACCAAACCAATTATGGATCGATGAATTAGGCATGGATCAACAAACATTATGTGGGGGAGATAGTGGATGTAATGGCTGGACACCCGGCGAATATGCCATTGATCATGAACGGTTGATCACTGCCATATCTGACAATACTATATCCATAAACATTCCCATATTTGATGTTATGGAAGATCAGTATGGAGGAGGCAGAATTTCGAAAATTCAAGTATCAAGGCGGATCAGCCAGTGCGGTGTTGAAAACATGAGGATCCAATCTTTTTACGACGATAATCTAGATGAATCTCATGCTTGGACTGCTGTTAGATTAAGAGATTCAGAAAATTGTTGGGTGAAACAAGTAACCGGTCAATATCTTGCTTATAGCACGGTAAATATTGAAAGCGCCAACTTTACCACCGTTCAGGATTGCGCCTATATTGACCCCAAATCTCCTGTTTTAGGAGGCAGAAGATATTCTTTTGCTATCCAAGAGGGAATAGGAAACCTATTTCAAAGATGTTATGCAAAAAATGGTCGACACGATTTTGTAACAGGATCCAAAGTCACAGGGCCAAATGTCTTTTTGGATGGATTGGCAGAGAGCGCCAATTCAGATATTGGTCCTCACCATAGATGGGCTACTGGAACCCTATTTGACAATATTCGGGGAGGTTCAATAAGAATCTGGAATCGCGGAAATTCAGGTAGCGGTCATGGATGGGCAGGTGCTCAAACCATGTTTTGGAATATGGCCTCCTACAACGGTGAATTTCGGGTAGACAGTCCACATGGCTCCATCAATTGGGGCATTGGCTGTATTGGTACCGATCAGACCGGAGAAGGTTATTGGGAAAGTTGGGGTGCTAATATGCAGCCGAGAAGCCTTTATATCCAGCAGTTAAAAGACCGAGTGGACGAAAGTGCAATTGAAAACGTTTTAATACCAGAACAGAAATCAGGAGAAATATATGATTTGCTAGCTACCTGGGGCGGCCAGGGAGATTTTTCAGATGGAGGATTTCAAGGGGATGTACCAAATTTGAGTTTTATAAATCCAACGGATGCTATTGATGTGTCCATTTGGACGGGAGGTGAAGTTCAAGTTGATGCGACAGATAGTGATGGAACAATCCAAAATGTGACGTTGCTGATCAACGGAGAACCAATTGCAACGGATAATGAAGCGCCTTACTCCTTTACTAATTTAACGGCTAAGATTCAGAATCTTTCTCATGAAGTTCATTATCTTCAGGCGATTGCTACGGATGACGATGGAAATACAAATTCTACAAGAATAGCTATTATAGGAGGAGATCCACCCCCCATGCCCGAGGAAGAGCAAGAGGAAGATCGCCTACAAATACGCGTTTTCCCAAATCCAGCACAAGACGGAACACTAACTATTGAAATGAAAGAGGAGGGTTCCTATTCGGTTAGAATTTTCGATTTACAGGGTCGAAAAATAGATGCTTTTATGTTTGACGGAATTGATTTTCAGTTCAGCAGTAATATAGCCGAAGGAATTTACATTCTGGAAATTCAAGATAAAGAAACAGTCCTCTTTAAAGGAGAATTCATAATTCAGTAGTCGGTTATGTGAATAGCCTTTATTTTTTAGCCCTTAATTCGCATAATTAACACATTATCTTAATAGGGGCCTCATTTACAATTACACCACTCGAATATTTTTTCATGAAAGTTTCGATTATTGAAAAATAAAATATTACAGAAAAAAAATTGGTTGACCTAAAATTGGTTGACCAATTATTCTTTAATTATAATACTGTTTTGTAATTTTACCCATCGTTGGGTGAAAGTCATCTAAAATAAGAAAGAATTCAATTACTTTGAAGCACTACAATTCTTACTTTACCCTATACTCTTACGATTAAAATCATTTAATACCTTAATTATCTAAAATTACTAAAATTACTAAAAATGAAGAATTTTTTACAGAAATTTATTAAACACACTAAAGCAAATGTCTGGCTCTCGGTTGTGTTCATCTGCTTTGGTGCTATGAGTGCAAATGCACAAGAGACCATTAGTGGTAAGGTCACCAGTAATAGCGGTGAAGAATTAATTGGAGTTACCGTCCTAATTCAAGGAACTACTGTTGGTACCGCTACTGATATCGATGGTAGTTTTAAGTTAAATGCTGCCTCTGACGCAACACTGATATTCTCATACACCGGTTTTCAGACTCAAACCGTCCCTTTAAATGGGCAAAAAAACCTCAATATCACCTTAGAGATAAATGCTGAGTTAATTGACGAAGTCGTAGTAATTGGCTACGGAAGTGTTAAAAAGAGTGATGTTACTGGTAGTGTATCTTCTGTAAAGGCAGAAGAAATACAAGCTTTCCCAGTATTAAATGCTGGTCAGGCACTTCAAGGTCGTGCGGCTGGAGTAGCGGTTCAAACACAGAATGGTGGTGAACCTGGTGCAGATATTTCCATTCGAGTTCGTGGTAGCTCGTCACTGAATGCAAGCAGTGATCCACTGGTAGTAGTTGATGGTTTTGTCGGAGGCTCTTTTCCCCAACAAAATGACATTGAGTCGATAGAGATATTGAAAGATGCCTCTGCCACCGCAATCTATGGATCAAGAGGTTCAGGAGGAGTTATCTTAGTTACTACTAAGAAAGGTAAATCGGGAAAACCAGTTGTAGAACTTAATACCACTTATTCTACTCAGCAAACAAACAACAGGTTGGACTTGCTAGATGCCAACGGATTTGCGCAATATCAAAACATGATCCGGACGAATGCAGGAGATTCTCCTTATGCTCAAGGAACAGCTAATACAGATTGGCAAGACGAAATTTATGAAACTGGAAGTACTCAAAATCACCAAATGTCAGTTTCTGGAGGTGGTGACCATGTAAACTATTATATATCTGGTACCTATTTTAACCAAGAAGGAATCGTAGTTAATTCTGACTTCGAAAAAATTCAGTTTTTAGCAAATGTAGACGTAAAACTCAATGATAGAATAAAAATTGGAATGAACAGCATTTCTAGTCGAAGTGAGCAAAATGGTGTTTCTACTCAATCAACTGGAAGTGATGAAATTGGTTCTGTAAACGGTGGTGGAGATGATGTGGTCTCTTTGGCTTTCAGATTTTCACCTGACGTTGGAAGATTTGATGATAATGGGAATTTTTCCCAGAATACAGTAGGAGATGATATAGAAAATCCGTTTGCCGTAGCAACAGAGATAAGTAACCAAACCAAAACGGACAATACTAGGACTAACGTATATGCAGATATTAATATATTGGATGGTCTAAATTTTAAAACCACTGTTGGCTACAGAACGCAAAATAGTGAAGAAGGATATTTTAAACCGCAAACATTTGCTCTTTCTCTCGGTGGAGCGTATAGAGAATCCATACAAAGAACAAACTTCCTTAATGAAAATTACTTAACTTATACCAAACCAGTTGCGAATGGTAATTTAACAGCAACAGTTGGTCATTCATATCAAAAAAATACTACTGAAGCGGTTGAAGCGGCAGCAGCAGGACTATTGACTGATGCATTTTTATGGCATAACTTAGTCGCTGGAGAATTAGACCAACGCTTCGTTGACTCTCGATTCTCTGAATCGGAAATCGAGTCCGTTTTTGGACGGATTAATTATGATTGGGACAACAAATACTTAATTACAGCTACTGTTCGTAGAGATGGAGCATCCAACTTTGCAGAAAATAATAAATATGCAACTTTTCCTTCTTTTGCTCTTGGATGGAAGATTTCAAACGAAGATTTTTTGGCCAAAAATAATACAATATCCAACCTCAAACTAAGAGCTAGTTATGGTTTAACGGGTAATCAAGCCATCGGTCCTTATCAATCGCTTGCAACGTTTCGTGTTCAGCCACCTTCAGAGATTGGAGGAGCTTTTGGTGTAGATCTAGCTCGTGAAGCAAATCCAGATTTGAAGTGGGAAACTTCAACTCAGACAAATATAGGAATAGATGTTGGTTTATTTGAAAATAGAATCTCATTGAGTGCAGACTATTATAACATCGACACGGATGACCTTTTAGCAGTAGATAGAGCTTCAAGTTTTTACTTAGGAACATCTGATTTAGATGTACTAAGAAATGTTGGTGCTATTAATAATCAAGGAATTGAGTTATCATTAACTTCAGTAAACATCATTAAAAATGATTTTAAATGGACTTCTAATTTTAATATTGCAAGAAACAGAAATAAGGTAGTCGAGTTATCTTCAGGAAATGATCTTTTAGGAAGTGGAGCTCCAGGTTATTTCTCTGGTGCTATTACTTATATTTTACAAGAAGGTCAGCCTCTTGGTCTTTTTTATGGATTAGATTACCAAGGTGTATTTAATGGTGATATTCCTGCAGGAACAGCTCTGAGAGCTTCGTCTTTCGATGACAATGATAACCCAATTCTTGGAGAGCCTTTGTTCTCCGAAGTAGCAGATGAAGAGGGTATTCTTGATGGAAGAATTGATGACAATGATAGACAGATTATAGGTGATCCGAATCCTGATTTTACTTTTGGTATTACGAATACTTTTTCTTACAAAAATTTTGATTTAAATGTATTTTTCCAAGGGGCAGTTGGTGGAGATATCTACAACTTGACAGCTGTTCAATTATTTAATGGAGATAGTAATGGCTTAACGGATGTGTTAAACTCCTGGACGCCAGAAAATACAGGTTCTAATATACCTCGAGCGTCCATCAGAGGAAGAGAGTTGTCATCTCGTTTCGTAGAAGACGGAAGTTATGTAAGACTTAAGAATATAGCATTGAGCTATACCTTACCTGCTAATATTTTACAAAACGTTGGATTAAGTTCAGTAAGATTTTCGCTTAGTGCTCAAAACTTAATAACTTTAACTGACTATTCTGGATTGGATCCTGAGGTGAGCTACTTTGGTAGTGGAGGTGAAAGCAGTGGAGATGATAATGTTATTCAGGGGCATGATTTTGGTAATTATCCGAATCTAAGGTCAATTACCGTCGGTCTTAACTTAAAATTCTAAAAATAATACATTAAAATATAATATAATTAATATGAAAAAGTTTAAATATTTATTCGCACTGATACTAGGCTTATCAGTCGTAGGATGTTCGGATTTAGAAGAAGATGCACTAGGTCAACTGGATCCAGATGAGCGAAATGTTGATTTAACAACAGTCGAGACCACCATTGCTGGTGCTTATGGTAATTTATCGGCTAGAGCATTTATGTCTAGAGGATTGGGGTTAACAGTTATGCTACGTTCAGATATGGTAACTATAGGAAATCCTTCTACGAATGCTGAAAGAATTGAACACGATCAATTTCAGGTTTCACTAACTAATCCATTGATTTTAAATCCTAATAATCCTGAAAGAAGCTTCTGGCCTCGCATGTATCAGATAATAAGAGGTGCCAATGAAACCCTTCGAGAGCTAGAAGTTCTTGAGGAGGAAGATGCTGTGGAGGCAGAGATAGCAGGACGAGCACGATTCATCAGAGGTTTTGCCTACTACCATTTGGTCAGACTTTTTGGAGATGTTCCATATTTGGACGAGACGACTACTACTCTACTTGCATCAGAGGCAACAAGAACACCTGTAGATGAAATATATGAAAACATCATCGCAGATTTTGAATTTGCTAAGCAATCGTTGCCAGATTCTCGAACTGATAGAGCCCTTCCTGCTAGATCAGCTGCAAGTGCTTTTCTTGCTAGTGTGTACCTCACCAGAGAAAATTATCAAATGGCTTATGATGAAGCTACTGATATTATTAACAATGCAGGAATTTATAACTTGGCATTGGAGCCAGATTATCGAAATCTCTTTCATGCAGTGAATACCGATTTATCTTCCGAACCAATTTTTGTAATAGACTTCACTGGAACTAATGTTGGTGATGAATCTAGAGATTATCTAGCTGCTTTTACTGGTTTCTTTGGTCAGGCAACTTATTATCCTTCAGGAGGATGGTCTGTAATGGTACCATCTCAAAGAGTATTTGATACATGGGAGGATGGAGATTACAGAAAGGAAGTCAATTTTGATGCTGAAGCTCTTGATAACACTGGCGCTGTGCTTTCTTTTGCTAATTATTCTAGCTTAGACGGTCGAAATGCGAATCGTCCACATATTTCTAAATACACAGCCATGGCAGGCGATTTGCCACAAGCGAATACCAGCGGACGAGATTCTCATTCCAATTATCAGATGATGCGTTTTGGCGAAGTCCTTTTGATCGCTGCTGAAGCTGCTGCTGAAATTGGTCGAACAGCAGAAGCCGATGGTTTTATTAACATGATTAGAGAAAGAGCAAGAAATGGTAATGGTACTGGTACTCCAAGCACCGTTCCTGCGGACATCTCGGGAGCCACTGTTGCTGATGTACTTGAAGAAAGAAGATTAGAGCTTGCCTTTGAGCAGAAAAGATGGTATGATATAGTAAGAAGAGAAATGGGAGATGATGTGTTTGGACCAAATGGTCTTGAAACGCAAAACTTTGATGCATCTAGAGACTACTTGCTACCAATTCCTCCTTTGGAAATATCGAATAATCCTAACTTGACCCAGAATCCTGGTTACTAAGTTAGAGTTGATTTATAGAAATAGTAAAGAGAGTCTTCCACCTGCGTGGAAGACTCTTTTTTCATTATTAGGTACTAATTTTTAGAACATTCCTATTCCAAATCAGTTTATAATAGTAAACCTTATTATTTTTTAAAGAAATGTCCTTTAACAGACCTGAATTATTAGCTATAAATAATGCTTTAAGCTTATTAAATTCATATCTTGCAATTGGTTGACCAATTTCAAGATCTTCGAATGGCACACAAATGCTCATTTTTCATTCATGGCTTTGGCATTTTCTTAAACTCTATTTAAAATTTCAACTATGAAAGTTATTTATCGGCTCCTATCTGAACAAATTGAATTTTCTTTTCTTCCTTCCTTTTCCAAATGCGTATTGCTGCTGTTGGTAATATCTAATATGTTTATTAGTCCTACGATGGCACAAGATTTAGATCCAAATCTTCCACCAAGTGGAAATTTCGACCTTTCATATTGGAAACTTACCCGCCCAAATCAACAAGAATTTGATGAAGACGCACTGACAAGCGGCACAGTGGTGGCCGGTGAGTTCTACACCGACCCAGTTACTGGTGCCATGGTATTTTGGTGCCCCAACGATGGTCTGACAGGCGGAAGTACCTATCCAAGAAACGAGCTAAGAGAGATGATCCGAAGAGGAGACACCAGCATAGGCACTCAAGGAATAAATAAAAATAACTGGGTATTTTCTTCTTCTACCATGGCCAATCAAGAAGCTGCTGGAGGAGTGGATGGTATCATGACTGCCACCCTAGCCGTAGATCACGTATCTGAGACTTCTGATGAGGATCGTAAAATAGGCCGCGTTATTGTTGGACAAATACACGCTTCTGATGATGAACCTTGTAGATTGTATTATCGCAAGTTGCCAGGCAATACAAAGGGTTCTATTTATGTAGCTCATGAACCCATTACCGGCGCTGAACAATGGTACGAAATGATTGGTAGTAGAGATAGTAATGCTCCCGATCCAATAGATGGAATTGCTTTAGGCGAACAATTTAGTTACGAGATTAAGGTAGTTGGCAATCTGCTAACCGTTACCATAATGAGAGAAGGTAAGAATGATGTTGTTCAAGAAATAGATATGACAAATAGTGGATTTGCTGATGATTGGATGTACTTCAAAGCAGGAAACTACAATCAGAACAATGCTGGAAATCCTGGGGAATATGCGGAAGTATCTTTCTTTGCTTTAGATGTTACGCACTCTGCCCCTACTCCACCTACAGGCTATCTTGCCCCATCAGACATACCAAGATTTCAACCCTTCCTCGCAGAATGCAAACTCCAAGCACCGACTAGTTCTACTGCAGCTGACAATAACTCACTTAATAGTGGTTATACGCATCCACAGTATTTCTATGTAGTTGATGGTGATAAGATACTTTTCAATCAAACTGGTGATAGCCAACGAACAGAGCTTCGAAACGAAACGAATTGGGACCTTACACAAGCCAATAGATCGCTTCATGGAAGACTCGATATTGTAGAGCAAACTTGTGATCAATTTACGGTAATGCAAATTCACGATGATGCAAATGCAGGTAGTGGACCAAATAAACCTTTATTAAGAATTTACAAGGATAATACTAGAATACCTACTAATCACCTGTGGGCAGCGATTAAAACAAATTCAGGAGGGGTAAGTACCACTCATTTTGATCTTGGCGAAGACCCAGGAGGATATTTTAACTGTGATATTCGATTGGTCGATGGAAATATGATCATTGATTATCAAGGAGAAGAAAAGGTGAATATGGATGTCTCTTTCTGGACTTGGCCAAGCTACTGGAAGGCAGGCGCTTACCTCCAGGATGATGGAGAGGCAACCGTATATTTTGATGATCTATTTGAAGAAGATGGCACACCACAAAACTATTTCCCAACTGTTAATATAACTGCTCCTTCAAATGGCACTAATTTTTTACCAGGCACCGACATCACTATTACCGTTGACGCGGAAGATTCTGATGGTACAGTTACAAAGGTAGAGTTTTTTGCAGATGGTAATATTCTTCTTGGTGAAGATACTACCGCTCCTTATTCATTCACATGGACAAATGCAACTGAAGGAGACTATACATTAACGGCCAGAGCTACAGATAATGAAGAAGGATCAAGGACCTCCTTAAGTACCAATATTACCGTTGGGATTCCGTCGAGTGTAACGGAAGTAAACTTGTCTGAGGTTGGACCTATTGCTATTGGAGGTACGGCGCAGTTAGAAGCAGTCATTTTACCTACTACTGCCACAAATCAAAATATAATTTTTGAATCTAATAATACAGATATTGCTACTGTAAGCCAAAGTGGATTAGTGACGGGGATCTCAGAAGGTTCAGTAATGGTCACCGTGACAACAGAGGACGGAGAACTTACCGATGCGGTAACCATATACGTCCTTCCTACTTTCTCCCAATTTAACTGGGCGCTTTTCAAGCCAATCGTCGGTACCGGAACGCCTGATGGATCGAACGTTCCTGAGCAGCTGGTAGATGATAATACCAGTACAAGGTGGTCCGTACAAGAATTTCCACAGTCAGCCACGGTGGATTTAGGTGAAAATATTTCTATTAGAGGAACGGAAGTTACTTGCTATCAAGACAGAGCTTATCATTTCATTATTGAAGGTTCGGTTAACGAAAATGGACCATATACAACCTTTGTAGACCGATCAAATAATTCATCTGCTGGTACGCCAACTACGCCAATCATCAATACCGTTAACAATTTTGTAGCTAGGTTCGTAAGAATAACCGTAACAGGTGCGGATGTTTACACCGGTCCATGGTCTAGCCTTACAGAGCTGAGAGTGTTTGGTGTACTTGAAACTGTAAATGTGGAGGAAGAATTTCAGAGAAAAGTTCAGTTAAGTCCCAATCCTGCAACTTCCATTGTAACAATCATGGATGCAGAGGATTACCATACTGTGTCGATTTTTGATCAATTAGGAAGAATGGTTATACAGAGAAATATCAATAATTCAGGAACACTAGATATAAGTACGCTTCAATCAGGGGTTTATTTAGTAAGACTGGAAAGCAATAATAATCATGCACCTCTTGTTGGTAAGATGATAAAACATTAAGAAGCTGCATATTAAACATTTGAATTTAAAAAAAGTGGATAGGTATAAGCCTATCCACTTTTTTTAGTATCATAACTATTTAGCTGATCGAGCAGTTAGTGCTTCTGAAGAGTATCAAATAGATGATAATCAACTGGTGATTAATTTGGATAAACTGAAACATGGTACTTATTTGTTAAATTTAATAATCTGGCACTTTTTACACCCTGTTGATCCGTAAATATGTCAGAAAATAATAATTCACCTTGGATAATATCAGGCTCTATCGCATCTTAGTAATGAGTCGTATCATTGATCCCTCTAATATACCAACCCAATGACTCAAAATAAATATAAAAAAAATTTTATATTTTAATATTATTACCTACTTTTGGTTGACCAATAAATTGGTCAACCAATTGAGTTGCCTTATTTCCTAAAAAAACATATAGAAACAATAAAAAGATGCCATTTATAAACTGATGATTTATGGCCCCCTAACAATATTGAGACTAAGCGAACGCTGGCTTTACCAATATTTTAAGAATTGTCTTTTTTTCTTTGTTCAATTTCATACCTTCAGATAGCGCAACAACAAAGGGAATGATTCCATCCATTCCTAAAGTTGATGATTGCTAGGGAGATAGAAAATTATTAGCTGCTGCCATTGTAGGAACAAAGATGGTCACTACGGATTTTTATTCTAGTTAATAGGGAAGAAATAATAGAAAAATAAAAAGTAAGTTGGATACTTAAATAGCGGTACTAATTCGTTATTTATTTTTGCTTATATTATTTCCTCTAAGAAAATAATTGATATTGAAGAAAGTTTTTAATAAAAAAATGAATTTGAAAAATTACTTAATTCTACCCGTCCTATTTTTTCTGTTCCTCGGAACAGCACTAAATTCCTTTGCCCAGATGTCTCACCCTAATTTAATTTTAACAAAAGAAGGGGTCAAAGAAATTCGTTCGAAACTAGGTAAAGTACCCATGTTTGACAAAGTCGTGGCAACTACGAGGGCCGAAGTAGATGCTGAAATCAAAATAGGAGTAAAGGTTCCTATCCCAAAGGACATGGCAGGTGGTTATACCCACGAGCGCCATAAAAAAAATTGGTTCATTTTACAAAAAGCAGGAAATCTTTACCAGATCACTGGGGAAGAAAAATACGCAGAATACATTCGTCAAAATTTATTGGCTTACGCAAAAATGTTTCCTACGCTTCCCAAACATCCAACGGATCGTAGCTATGCGACTGGAAAAATATTTTGGCAATGTCTTAATGATGCTAACTGGTTGGTTTACGTAAGCCAAGCCTATGATGCCATTTATGATTTTATGCCAAAGAAAGAAAGAGATTTTGTAGAAAAAGATCTTTTCCATCCATTGGCTGAATGGATTTCCACTGAAAATCCAAAATTCTATAATCGAGTGCACAACCATAGTACTTGGGGCAATGCCGCGGTCGGAATGATCGGTTTAGTTATGAATGATGAAGCCTTAATTCATCGAGCATTATATGGTTTAAAAAATGATGGACTAGATGGTTCAATGGTCGACAATGATGGTGGTTTTATCAAAGCAGAAGGACAAACTCAAGCCGGTTTTTTTGCACAACTAGATTTTTCTTTTTCACCAGATGGCCATTTTACGGAGGGACCATATTACCTTCGATATGCCATGACCCCATTTCTGCTTTTTGCAAAATCTTTAGCAAACAATCTTCCTGAATTGAATATTTACGATTACCGAGATAGAATTTTAGAGAAATCAATTTATTCTCTTTTATACGAAACAGATGCACAAGGAAAATTCTTTCCGATCAATGATTCTCAAAAAGGGATGTCTTGGAATTCACGTGAAGTAGTTGCAGCGGTAGATATTGCTTATTTAGATTTTGGGAGCGATCCAATGTTGCTTTCTATTGCTCAAAAACAAGGAAAAGTAACGCTTGATGTAGCCGGTTGTAAAACTGCTGCTGATATTGAAAAAGGGTTAACCATTCCTTTCAAACATAAATCTATTGCTTATCGTGATGGTGCCAAAGGGACGCATGGAGGCTTGGGGATTCTTCGTGCTGACAATGCAAAAGGAGAAGAAATCTGTGTAGTTGCCAAATACGCTGCACATGGTATGGGACATGGTCATTTTGATAAACTCTCCTACTCTCTTTATGACAAAGATGGAGAAGTAATTCAAGATTATGGTGCTGCTCGCTGGGTGAATATTGACCAAAAAGGAGGTGGTCGTTATTTGAAAGAAAATAAAACTTTTGCCAAGCAAACCATTGCCCATAACACTTTAGTAGTAAATGAAACCTCTCATTATAATGGAAAGGTAAAAGCGGCAGAAGCAAACCATCCGGACCAATATTTTTTCGACATAAAAAATCCAAACACACAAGTGGTCAGTGCAAAAGAAATGCATGCTTATAAAGATGCAACCATGCACCGAACTTTGGTTTTATTAAAAGATGAAAGCCTTAAAAATCCATTATTGATCGATGTTTTAAAAGTCGATTCAGAAAATGAAAATAAATATGATTTACCTACTTGGTTTCATGGACATTTAATCTCTACTAGTTTTGAATATAACAAACAATCCAACAATTTAACTACACTTGGCAAAGATCATGGGTACCAACATATTTGGAAAGAAGCAAGTGGTACATCAAAAGAAAAAGGTGCACAAGTATCTTGGTTTGCACCCCGTGAAGATGGCGGAGGAGAAGTACGAGGAAAAATTTTCACACTAACTACCGCTACCCTTCCAGATGATGAATTCATTTTTGGAAGAGCTGGGGCAAATGACCCAGAATATAATCTACGTCCTGATCCAGTTTTTATTCAAAGAAGAAATGGAGGGAATAGTATTTTTGCTTCTGTAGTCGAAAGTCATGGAATTTATGATCCTGTTTCGGAGATTCCTCAACAACCTTTTTCGGAAGTAAAATCGGTTAAGGTACTACAAGATTCAGCAGAATATACGGTGGTTCAAATCACTCATCAGTCTGGAAAAACTTGGACATTGGCTATGGCAAATAAAGACGCATCAGAAGAAAGTAGCCATCAAATAAATATTGGAACGGATCTATTTAAGTGGCAAGGCCCTTATATTATTAAATAGTTTTTCAATGAAAAAATTAGAAGTTATTTTTTCTTAAATTTGTCACTCATTTTAAAAATAATATAGAAGCTGTTTAAAATGAGACGTGTATATAGGGAAACATTAAATTCATACAATGAAGCTGTTTAAAACAATAAGTGGACGTATATTAGTCCAGCAACAGAAGACTTTTTATAAGCTTAACCAAAAAACAAACACATTATGAAACTCAATGGATTACGTTGGTGGGTAGTAGGATTAATTGCTTTAGCCGCGGTCATCAATTATATTGACCGACAAGCGATGGGCGTTCTATGGCCCGCAATTGCAGAGGATCTTTATCCAAATGAAACAGCTGATGGCCGAAAAGAAATTTACGCTACTATCTCAGTTGTATTTATGTTCGCCTATGCATTTGGTCAAGCAATTTTTGGAAAAATATTTGACTGGATTGGTACCCGATTAGGATTTGCATTATCGATTGGAGTTTGGTCTATTGCGACTGCGCTTCATGCTTTTGCGCAAGGACTTTTAAGCTTCAGTTTTTTTCGTGCACTCTTAGGAGTTGCAGAAGCAGGAAACTGGCCAGGTGCAGCAAAAGGAAATGCAGAATGGTTTCCTACCAAAGAACGAGCCTTTGCACAGGGTATTTTTAACTCAGGTGCTGCGATTGGAGGAATTGTTTCGATACCATTAATCGCATTTATGACCATTTATTTTAGCTGGAAAATAATTTTTGTCGTGATAGGTTTATTAGGATTACTATGGTTAATTCCTTGGATGATCCTAGTAAAAGCACCTCCAAAAGATCACCCGTGGCTAACGGAGGAAGAACGACAATATATATTAACTGGTCAAAAAAACCAAGATCTCGATAGTGATGGTGAATTTGACGAAGGGTATAATCCTTCTACCGGAGAATTATTAGGACACAAAGAAAGTTGGGGAGTAATTATTGCCTCTGCAGCGATTGATCCAATCTGGTGGTTATTTGTAGTTTGGATTCCAATTTATTTGAATGAGGTCTTTGGTATGAGTATCGAACAAATTGGTCTCTATGGATGGATTCCTTATGTAGGTGCGATGTTTGGTGCTTGGTTTGGTGGACTATTGGCACAAAACCGAATGCAAAAAGGATGGGATGTCAATAAAACTCGAAAGTTTGTTATCACCCTTGGTTGCTTAATAATGCTAGCAGGATTAACGGCTATGTCTGATCCAACATTAGTTCAAAGTATGTTACCTGTAGACATAAACTTACCGCTAACAGCGGTACTAATTATGGCTTTTATTTTATTTGGTTTTCAAACTGCGATTGGCAATGTTCAAACTCTACCAAGTGATTTCTTTGGTGGAAAAACAGTTGGAACCTTATCAGGAATCGCTGGGATGGCAGCCAAGTTTAGTGCAGCAGGTTTAGTAAGATTTGTTCCTTGGTTAACTTCAGGTGGAAATTATGCGCCTGCCTTTATAATTGGTGCAGGACTGGCTCTATTAGCATTAGCGAGTGTTTGGCTCCTATGTGGTAAAGTTCGACCTTTGAGGCCAAAGATGGCTCAATAAGCCACAGAAATTTTTTCAAATATTTGGGTAAAAAAAATCATATTTTTGCCCAAATATTTCATCATAGACAACTATTATATTATTTAACGAAAATTTGAAATTTTAAATAGGGTTTTTATTCTATTCGCTTTCAAAAAAAAATTTAGAAATTATGAACACAGGAAAAGTAGCTATAGTAACAGGAGCCACTGCTGGAATCGGATTTGCCGTAGCAAAAAGACTAGGTAAAGACGGATTCACCGTAGTAATCAATGGTATCGAGCACGAAGAAGGTGCTAAGAGAGTTGCAGAACTTACTGCAGAAGGTATTACTGCTGAATATTATGGATTTGATGTTACCAAAGAAGAAGGTGTTACAGAAAACATCGTAAAAATTGGTGAGAAGTATGGAAGAATCGATGTATTAGTAAACAATGCTGGTGGACTAGGTGGTCGATCTAGATTTGAAGAAATGACCACGGAATTTTACCGATTTGTCATGGCATTAAATTTAGATTCCGTATTCTTCGCTTCCAGAGCTGCCATCCCTTTTCTAAAAAAAGGAGACAATCCAACGATCATTAACTATACCTCAAATGCAGGATGGAATGCTGGTGGACCTGGTGCTGGAATGTATGGAACTTCTAAGGCTGCCGTTCACACGATTACAAGAGCACTTGCAAAAGATTTAGCAGAATATGGAATTAGAGTAAATGCGGTATCTCCGGGTACTATTGATACTGATTTTCACATTGGAATAAAATCTACCAAGCCTGAAGTATTTAAATCTTGGGCAAAGAATATTATGTTAGGAAGATTAGGTCAACCAGAAGATGTGGCTGGTGTGGTTTCTTTCTTAGCAAGCAAAGATGCGGCCTTCTTAACAGCTGAAACGATCCAAGTGGGTGGTGGACAAGCTTTAGGAATATAAAACAAAGCAATTAAATAAATACTTGTACTCTATTGGTTGTATAAGTGAAGCTGTTTAAAAATGAAGCCTGCCTTCGTGCCTCTGTCAGGCAGGCACAATGGTTGCGAACATTCTTAAACAGCTTCAGTATTTATTTTTCTAATTTTAAACTTATTTAAATATAAAAAATGAGTAAAATATTTAAAGGCAAAGTAGCCGTAGTAACCGGCGGTGGAAGAGATATTGGTAGATCAATTTCTATTAAGCTGGCCAAAGCTGGTGCAAAGGTAGTGGTGAATTATAATAGTTCTAGAAAAGGCGCAAATGAAACGGTAAAAGAAATAGAAGCGTTCGGTGGTCAAGCCATTGCTGTTAAGGCCGATGTCTCAAGTTTAAAAGATATCAAAAAATTAAAAGCCAAAACTGTTAAGGAATTTGGTAAAAAAGTGCACATTTTAGTTAACAATGCTGGAGGCCTTTTTGCTCGAAAAACCTTACAAGAATTTGACGAAGAATTCTATGACTTGGTAATGAATGTAAACTTCAAATCTACTGTTTTCGTCATGCAAGTATTCGAACCTTTAATGGGCAAAGGTAGCTCTATCATTAATCTCTCTTCGCTTGCAGCAAGAGATGGTGGTGGTGGTGGATCTTCTTTATATGCCTCTTCAAAAGGTGCGACTACTACTTTTACAAGAGGGATGGCAAAAGAACTAGGACCTAAAGGTATTCGTGTAAATGCTATTTGCCCTGGTTTGATCGGAACAAAATTCCATGATGACTTTACCAAAGATGAGATACGAAAAATTGTTGCTGGTAAAACACCAGTAAGAAGAGAAGGTAAAGCGGACGAAGTAGCAGACTTAGTGGTTTACCTAGCCTCTAATAATAGTTCGTTTATTACTGGAGCCAACTTTGATATTAATGGTGGACTAGCCTTCTCCTAGGCTTTTAAAAAAAACAAAACAATAAATTAATTTACACTTATGAAAAAAGTAGTAACGTTTGGAGAAATTATGTTAAGGTTAACACCTCCAAATTGGAAAAGATTTTCACAAGCAAGTTCTTTTGATGTCATCTATGGTGGTGGAGAAAGTAATGTAGCTGTCACGCTCGCCAACTATGGTGTCCCAACTCAATTTGTTACAAGACTTCCTGATAATGATATTGGAAAATGTGCATTAATGGAAATGCGTAAGCGAAATGTGGGTACAGATCATATCGTTTATGGTGGAGATCGTTTAGGCATTTATTTTCTAGAAATTGGTGCAGTAAGCCGTGGAAGTAAAGTGGTTTATGACCGTGCACATTCAGCTATGTCTTCAATCCAAGCTGGAATGATTGACTGGGAAGCAGTTTTTAAAGATGCTGATTGGTTTCACTGGACCGGAATTACCCCAGCTATTTCACAAGGTGCGGCAGATGCTTGCCTAGAAGCAATTAAAATGGCCAATAAAATGGGTGTTACTGTTTCTACAGATTTGAACTACCGTAAGAAATTATGGAAGTATGGAAAAGAACCTGGTGAAGTGATGCCTGAATTAGTTGCAGGTTGTGATATCATTTTAGGAAATGAAGAAGATGCTGAAAAGCATTTTGGTTTACATCCTGAGGGACTTGACGTAACGGCTGGTCATGAAGTGGATGCTAAATCTTACTTATCCGTTTTACAGCAATTGATGAAAATGTTCCCTAGGGCAAAGAAAGTGATTACCACTTTGCGCGGATCTATCAGTGCTTCACATAACACATGGTCTGGTGTATTGTACGATGGTAAAACTTTGTACGAAGCGCCTACTTATCAGATCACACATATTGTTGATCGAGTTGGTGGTGGTGATAGTTTTATGGGAGGTTTGATTTATGGCTTATTGAATTATCCTGATGATGATCAAAATGCATTAAATTTTGCTGTTGCTGCTTCTTGTTTAAAACATACCATTTATGGTGATGCCAACTTAGCTACGATTGATGAGGTAGAAAAATTAATGGGTGGAGATGCAAGTGGAAGAGTTGCTCGGTAGATATAATGAAAAATGTTTTAATGAAAAATTAATAATGCACTTCTATTGTATTAGCTTCTAATTAAGAATGCATTAGAATTACGATAGAGCGTTATTATTCAAAATTAGCAGGAAAAATTCAGTAAAATTAGTTTATAATTAATCGCTGGATTTTTTCTGCTTTTTTATTTTTCAAAGCTCATATTAAAATTCCTTACGTCTTCAAGGTGTTCTTCCATATAGGCACTTGCCAAGTTACCATCCTGGTTGATAATGGCCTCTAAAATCTTTTGATGCTCTTTTAAAGCTTTAAGTTCTGTGGTACTATCACAAACTTTATAATCAATAAAACTCTTTACTACATCTGGTGTGATAATTAACATCAATGATTTAAGTACAGCGTTTTTACTCGCCTCTACAATTTTAAGATGAAACATCAAATCTTCCTCTACTCCATTTTCTTTGTTTTTAACTTTTAAAGCATAGGCATCCAGGGCTCTTTGCATCGCAGTAATATCTTCCTCAGTTCTTCTTTCAGCAGCTAACCAGGCAATATTTTTTTCTAAAAGAACTCTTGTTTCAACCAAATCTACAAAATCGCTTTTCTCTATTCTTAAAACATCCGTGATTAATCCTTCTAAGGCAGTTAGTCCTATTCCAGCCACGACGGTTCCACTTTGAGGAAGGGTTTTCAGGATACCATAAAACTCTAGTTTTTGAATGGCATCTCTAACAGCTGTTCTTCCTACACCTAATTTTTCTGCTAACTTTCTTTCTGGAGGAAGCCTATCTCCTGGCTTTAATTGACCTGAACTAATCAACTTACGGATTTGAATAATAATTTTATCTCCTTTTGTTTCCTGATTTAATTCATTAAAAAATTCTAACATAAATACTTATTGGTTGACCAATCTTCTTTTTATATATTAAGCAGTGAAAATTGTGAATAATGTAAAGATTACAATTTCTAATAAAAAAATCTATTATCCAAAAAATCAAGCACATACAAGTTTTTCACAGTGGAAATTTCAGAAAAAATCTAAAAATTCTATCTATTTTTTGATAAAAAACGAATTACGATTTGAGAATAAAATAGGATATATTTGCTTATTAAAAATTGGTTGACCAATTAAAGAGTGCTTTTCACATTATTTAATATGGTAAGTTCTTGATTCATTATTGATAAAGAAACTGTTTAAAACGGTGGAGAATTTTTGAAAATTATTTTAAAGTTGGTAACTACCTCCAATCTCGAGATAAGGGTGCTTCTGGTTCGGTGAAAATATATGAACTAGAGGTGGGTGAAGCAGATTAGTATTTAACTGACTTTTTTATTACCACTCTAATTTTATTTTTCTCAAAATTATAACTGCTTTTTCAACCGATTAACCGTAGCCCAATCCAATCCTCCATATGCCATATTATTATTTTGTTGAAAACTTTTAATCGCTTCAGTAGTCGTCGTACCTAAGGTAGTTTTTTCTATTTCGACCGCGTCAATATGATATGCTAATCGGACTAAATCTGCTTGAATTTCATTGATTAATCGTTTGGTAACCTTACTATGACAAATAACTTCTGTAAAAAGAGTCTCTGTTCCCTTTTTCATTTTCAAATAACATTTCCCAGGAAGACTATTACCTTGTCCAGCAATAAAGACTTGTTCGGTAGAAGTATTTTCTTGAATAGAAAGGCCGCTGCTGGTACCACAGGCAATTAAAAAAAGAGGTAGAAAAAATAAAGTTTTCATAATTATGGGTTTTATAAATTAAAAAAAATATAAGCGTATCTTTAGTCTAAAATCTATTATTTATCTTAAATCAAAATAATTCACAATCAACTTAGCAACTTCATCCGCCGACTTATCCGTATTCTTAATCTTTAAAATCTCCTTCTCCGAATATTCACCTTCCAAAGAATTCATCCGATATAATTCATCTTCTTTCCGTAATAATTGATCTGAAAATTCAATATCTCTTTTAGACGGTTTATGCTTTAATCTATTTTCAGTTCGATTTCTTTTTAATCTTTCGGTTTGATCACAAGCTAATTCTACAATACGCACTTTTGGGTTTCTATCTTTAAAAACAGCAATAATATCCTCAATATATTTTGCGTCTTCCTCCAAATCAAATGCCCAAACCAGCGTAAAGATTAAACCAGCAATCTCACTCTTGGAAATTTCATGAAAAATATCAAATCGTATTTTTCGATCTAAGTTATTAAAATTTGGGGTGCCAAAATCAAAGAACTGATTTACCAATTCCAAAGAAAGATGGTTATAAAATAGTTTGAAGCCAGTTCTTTTTTGAAGGGCTTGACCGACCGTCATTTTACCAGAGGCAGGCGGACCACAGATGATGATTAGATCCATAGCTTAGTTTTTCATTGTTGAATTGCTTCTTCTAATGTCGAAATTATTTCTTGGATTGAACCACCAAACACTCCAGCTTTCCCTTCATCAAAAGCAGTCTTCCATTCATCATAACCTTCTTGAAAATCAGGTAGTTGTTCTACTTTTCCTACTAAAGAAATAACACTATTATTAATTGATTCTTGACTACAAGGTGAATGTGAAAGACCATTTATAAAGCCATCCTCAGAATGAGAGGAACGAATTTTCAAATTATCAAGTGAGATATTAATAATCAATCCAAAATGTTGGTGTTCCGTCAAAGCTACAACCGTCATTCGAGAATTCTCCTCTCCTTCTCTAGTTTTGTATTCCCAGACTTGCCCTACTTCGTAAGTACTATTCATGGTTTTTTATTTTTAGATTCTGTGAAATTTTTATTTCGCTCTGGTTTTCATTCCTCCCGTGCACACTTAGTTCGTAAATGCCCACCAAATCCTTTCGGGATCGGCCGCCCTCCCAATACCATACATTCATCATAAAAATTCCAAGCATTTTCACAGTCCTCATTTTCCATATGTAAGATAGATAACTTAAAAAGGGTATTTTGATTTTTTGGATCAAGTTTATAGGATTGAGTCATATAAGTTAAGGCCTCTTTTAAAAATTTGGCAGCAGTTTTTTCATCCTTTGATTTAATGGCATCGTACTGTACCATAAAATAAGTTCCATAATCCGTCAAGAGGTTTGTATTTTCAGGATCTATACTCAATCCTTCTTCATATTGCTCCTTGGCTTTTGCAAAATTTCCAAGCACCATATATACGCCACCAAACCCCCGCTAGATATCAGCGTTGGTAGGATCTAACAAATACGCTTGATTAAACCGATACATGGCCGTTTTGATATCTCGATAGATATATTTAAACCCCAAACCTATTAAATGATCAGAAGCTTTCCGATGCGTAGTGTCCTGAGCCAAACTCATCGCTATGAAATCTTGGTCAATCTTCTTTTGTTCTGGCGTTTTTTCTGCATTACCATACTTTGGTAAGAGACGAATATCTGTTTTAGATTCTACTTCCCAATCTTTCCAAGATATTTGTTGTCCAAAAACTGAAAGGGATAAAAATAGTAATAATGTTGTTAGAATACTTTTCATATTTTTTAAATTAATGGTTCGGTAACTTTTAATTTATGTGTAATAAGCTAAAAATACCGCTAGTTGGCCTGTTTGCTGGTTGGCTAGTTAGCTTCCCTTTAACGGAAAATACGATAGAGGGAAGCTAACTAGCAAACTAGCAAAAAAATGTGTATTAGATCTATTTTCTAAAAGCTACCACAATATTATTTCTATTAAAACAGAATCTTTTGAAAAATCAAGAATCAAAACTCTAGGTAAATTAAGTCAATACCTCAATTCCCAAATCCATTTAACCACATTTTTATCTAGTTCAAAATACCCAATTTTTTCACCTTGCTCTGCTCTAAAAATTTGATCTTGAGGATAATAGGAAATTGAATCATAGATGGGTTCTAATAATACTTCTCCAGATAGACTAACCAGACCATAGAATCTTTGAGGGTTGATAATAATATTTCCATCAGGTTGGAGATGTACATTTCTAAATTTGGGAGGAACAATCATCACGCCTCGTTTATTAATTGCCCCTAACAATTGTTTTTTCTTTTTTTGTCCAGGTATCTCTTCTGCAAGAACTCGGACTTTGGCTACGCCAAGGCTAAAGGGAAAGATTTCTCTAAAATACCGTCCTAAGATATTATTACCAGAATCATCTGCGAAAAAATATTTTCGTTTTCGTTTAGGGGCATTTTCGTTTTTCAAAATACCAATAATTCCTTCTGAAAAAAATTCTGGCTTCCCATTCGAAAAAAAGATTTCATTTCCATTTTTATCTATTAAAAAATCTTTCTCTTTACGATGAACAAAACTTATTCCACTTTGAAAAGAAGTAACTGTTTTAAATGGACCGGCAATTACCAGTTGACCAGTTTCATTGATAAAAGACCAACCCCGATTTTTAACTTTAACCGGGATCAATCCTTCTGCAAATAGACCGATCGCTTCATAAGTAGGTTTTACGACTTCTTCTCCAGCAATATTGATAAGTCCCCAAGTTCCCTGACTAGACATTACCCTTGCATACCCATTTTCAAATGGTAAAATCGACTTATACTTTGGAGGGCATATTTCTTTCCCTGCTACATTCAACAATCCTTTTATTCCATTTTTATCCTTTAAAAATATGGCATAACCATTTTTATCAAAAGAATTGATTTTAACGAAAGCTCCTGGTTTTATTTTTTGGTTGCCTAAACTATCAATGATGGTAGCAGCCAATTTTTTATTTTCATCTAAAACAAAAACACTGGCTACGCCTTTATTAAAATCCATCGGTAAAGAATAGGATTCACCTGGTTTTGAGATAGAAGCTTTTGTTATTTTATGATAAAAATTAGGTCCAATAATTTCCGTACCTGTTTTGTCAAAACTCCCCCAGAACCAACCTTTCTCTCCTTTAAACCAACAACGATTTTCATGAAAATCACCGAGTCCAAGTTGCTGCTGTTCTGTAAATTTAGTTTTAAAAACAATGGCTCCTTTGGTATTTATAAAAGCACAAAAACCAGTTGAATCCACCACCATGGCTAATCCATTAGAGAAAGGACGAGCATAATTATAGCGTGGTTTGATCAAGACCGTTCCTAATGAATCCACAAAACCCCATTTGTTTTCCTTACTTCTAAAAAGTGCCAAGCCTTCTACAAAGGGTCTCATCCTAGTTGGATTGACAAAGATTTGGTGGCCTTTTTTATTAAAATAAAAAGTAGGTGTTTTCCCAACTGTTACTTGAAAAAAGGACTTGTTTTTATTAATATTTTTATAATCAATACTTAATAAATCTTCTTTGAAATTCAATAGCGCTCTACCCGATTGATCAATCAAGTTAACCTTAGATTTTGGTTTAATTCCAGATTTATCCGCAAGAGTTTCAAAAACGACCGCTCTGTTAGTTTCTTCACTAAAATCCTCTACATAATCATAAGTAGCATCAATTATTAATTTACCCGTTTCATCTATATAACCCCATTTTGAGGGTACTTCTTTACCCAAGGCATAAACTGCAGCAGTATTAATTTCTCCAAAATTTATTTTTCCATCTATCGCTAAATCAAATTCCTCCATGAATTCCTCGACCGTACCAATTGAATATTTAGGAGGTAAAGCTATCTTATCCTCTAAATCTGCGAATAATTGATCGCCAATACAGACCCTGGCACGACCTGCATGAAACGCACCTATGTATAGATAACGAAGCGGTTTTCCATTTCGAATTAATTGATTTCCTGCTCGATTGATCAATCCCATTTTTCCGGTCTCATCTAAGAATGTTGTATAATCATTCGATTTATCAAATG
>JALZUU010000444.1 GCA_023300665.1 Saprospiraceae bacterium
GAAGAAATAGGCTAGATGTTAGAGGTAAGTTGGTTGATTATTTTCTAAAATTATTTTTTAAACAGCTTCTCTAAATAGATCAGAGTATCACAAAAAAAAGCCCCGTTAGTTTTTCAACCAACGGGACTTTATTCATTTATCTAAAACGGATGAATTACCGTTTGTCAATTTCAATTGTAACACCACCTCTGTCATTAGTACCACCACCTTCAAAGTTAAGGCGATCTGTATTAATTCCACGGCTCTTCAGATAATCCACTACACCACGACCACGAACGTCATCTAATGTAATTTCCTTGTTGCCTCGGTAGCTACCTTGTTCATTGCCAGAGATATATCCGTAAACGTCGACATCAATATTTCCACAACCTTTCAAGCAAGTAGCTAAATCATCTAGTGCTTTCTTCGCTCTAGAGTTTAGACGAGTACCGTTCTTATCGTAGTTAATACCACCCACGTTAAAACGTTTAGGGAAAGTACTTTCTGGATCAGCAAGGTAATCAGCTACTTGTGTTCCAATTCCACCACTTAACTTAAGCTCTTTTGCCGCAGGACAAATTGCTACTTTAGCTGGAGCTATAGGGGCTACTACTGGAGGAGGAACTACTACTGGAGGAGCTACTACTGCTGCAGGAGCGCATCCGCCACAAGCTCTTAATAAGAGTAGTAACAATAATAATAACAATAGTAATCCTAACAACCAAGGCCAAAATCGTAGACATCCACCCGAAGTCGCAGCAGCGGCTACTGGTGCAGCAGCAACTGGTTTTACTTTCTTCTTCTCTTTCTTTTTCTCAGCAACAACTGGCTTCGGCTTTGGTGGAGATGGAGGAGTTGGTTTAGGTTTCACAATGGCAGCAGCGGCAGCAGCAACTACTGGTACAGCGACGATTGGTGAAATCTTTTCTTTCAGTAAACAACTTCTTCCAACTTCACGTCCAGAGGTGTCTTTAAGAATGTTGACATAGTATTTACCTCTCTGAATTGTCTCGTAGCGATTTTTATCGTTTAGATGTTTGATCACTGCGTTGAGTTCACTATTCAGTTTGTTCTTATCGGTAAAACCTTCACTACGTAATCTTACTTTACCATCTTTGTGATAGACCGCAAAATAATGCTGTCCATTCTTGTGGGTAAATTGCGCGATATTGTTTTTCTTGTCTGTTACCTTGTGCTTAGCATACGCTTCACATGGTAGATAGTCATCTTCTTTTTCCTTCGGCTTAGGTGGCTCAGGTTTTTTCTCGACAATCTTTTTAACGACTACAGGAGCAGCAGCGGCAGCAACAACTTTAGCTACTGTTGGTACTGGTGAAACTTTGTCTTTTAGTAAACAAGAACGTCCAACTTCTCTTCCAGATTTATCTTCTAAGATGTTGATATAATACTGTCCACGTCGGATCGTAGAATACATCTCACGGTTGTTCATGTGCTTGATTACCGCAGCCATTTCATCATCGCGACCTTTGGTATCCTTAAAGCCTTCAGAACGTAAACGTACACCACCATCTTTGTTGTAAACTGCAAAGTAAAATTGTCCATTGCTATGTTTGAAAGTCGCAATATTACTTTCTTTGTTTATTACTGAATGGCCTTCGTATTCTTTACATGGTAAGTAATCGTCTTCTTTCTCTTTTTCTTTGATTACCTCTTTTTTCTCAACGATTATTTTCTTAGTAACGATTGGTACGGCAGCGGCTGCTGCAGCAAGTGCTGCAAGACGAGTGGCTTCTGCTTTTTTCGCTGCTGCTTCTGCTTTCACTTTGGCTTCTGCTTCCATTTTCAGACGTAGCGCTTCTTGTTCTTTTCGACGCGCTTCTGCTGCTACTTTAGCTTTAGCAATCGCTTCTTCTTCTGCCTTCTTACGTGCCTCTGCTTCTGCTTTACGACGCGCTGCTGATTCTGCTTTTCTTCTTTCCGCTTCCGCTTTGGCTTTGGCTTCTGCTTCTGCTCTTAGACGTGTCTCTTCTGCTTTCGTTTTAGACTCTGCTTCTGCTCGTAATCTTTTCGCTTCTGCTTTGGCCTTTGCTTCTGCATCTGCTTTTAGACGTGCTTGATCTTCTGATGTTATTACAGCTTGCTTTTCTTGCTCTTGAGCACGTAGTGCAAACCCAGTCATCCATATACCACCTACTAGCGTAGCTCCAGCACCAAGGGTAGAACGATCTCCTCGAACCCAAGAAAAATCTTTCATCATTGCTGCTTCTGTGTCATAAGGACAACTACGAGCAATCTCTTGATTATTGCCAGCGCGAAGTGCGAAGAAATATTTTCCATTTTCGTTTTTAGCTCTCCAACGATCATCGTTTGGTGCATTTTTGATAACAGACTTAATTCCATTATCTCGACCACTTTCAGAACTATAGCCTTCACTACGAAGGAAAGTTTTTCCATTATCGTCATTGTAGGCAAAGTAATGTTCGCCACTTGCATCGTGCTTAAACTTATGGAAACCTGCAGCTCCTTTGTAAGCTGAACATTCTAAGTATTCATCAACAACTTTTGCTGCTGGTGCAGCCGGTGCTACTGGAGTAGTAGGTACTGCTGCCACTGGCGTTGCGGCGGCGGCTTTTGTTGTAGTAGTTTTTGTTGTAGTAGCTTTTGTTGTCATGCCAGCACCACAAGCTAATAACTTGATAGCTGCTTCCATTTCTTCTTTGCTAGAATAGAACAAACTACTTCGAGCGATATTTTTATCATCGTCATTTTTGATGTAGAAATAAGGCTTACCATTTTTGGTTTCTTTAATAAGGTAGTTTTTCTTATCTGGTCCATACTTAAGGACTTGATCGATCGTACTATTTAATTCTTCTACCGTTTTGTGTCCACGAACATCACCATTGATAAGAATAGCCTTCTCGTCTTTGGTTCTGAAAACGAAATAATATTTTTCGTTACCACCACTTTGGAAGGTATCAAATACGATTTCAGAACAAGGGTAGCTAACTCCTTGACGTAAATAAGTTCTTTCTGCAGCAGGCTTCTTTGCTTTCTTCTTCGGAGCTTCTGCTTCTGCTTTTGTAGTTGTAGAACCAGCAGCAACATTAAGTCCAGCTCCAGCTACATTTCCAGTTCCGCTTCCACTTCCACTTCC
>JALZUU010000445.1 GCA_023300665.1 Saprospiraceae bacterium
GCAATGGAATGGGTATGGCGATTAGTGCTGGTCAGATGGCTTCTCGATTGATTTTAGATTATAAATCTGGAAAAATTAAGGCACGTGAGCAACTTGAAAAAACCTACGCTGACACTTGGCAAAAAGAGTTTGGATTAAGACTAAAATCAGGTCATATAATTTCTCGACTTTTTCGCCTTGGTATTTTTTCAGAAGCCATTCTTTTATTTTTAAAACTTTTTCCTTTTTTACTTCCGCAGATTATTAAACGAACCCACGGAAAAAAACTAAACCCCATATGATTTTTTGGAAAGATACCACTTACCGGAGTGAAGAAAAAGAGATCATGGATGACCTAGAAATGGGTGGTCCATTGGTCATTGATGCCTTGGATCATATTGCCGCCATCAATAAGTGGTTGGGTGGAAATCAAGTATCTATTTCTGGGCTAAACAAATTATTAAAAAATCATGCTAAAGAAAAAGAAGTCGTCATTCTCGACCTAGGTTGTGGAAACGGAGATATGTTGCGACAGGCAGCTGATTTTGGTAGAAAAAAAGGATTCAATTTTAAATTAATAGGAATTGATGCAAATCCAACCACCATTCAATATGCCAAAAAACTATCTGAAAAATATCCAGAAATTTCTTATGACCAGCAAGATATTTTTTCAGAAGAATTTCAAAAAGTAAAATTTGACGTCGCATTTTGTACGCTATTTTTACATCATTTTGAGGATGAATTTATTATTAAATTTGTAAAATCATTAACGAATAATGCTCAAATGGGCGTGGTGATCAATGATCTTCATCGGCACCCAATGGCTTATGTTTTATTTAAATTAATTTGTCTATTTATCCGAAACCATGTTGTCAAAACTGATGGAGCAATTTCCATACTACGCGCTTTTAAAAAAATAGATTTAGAACAATTCGCTAGCCATTTAAATTATAAAAGTACAATTAGCTGGCATTGGGCTTTTCGATATAGATGGATTATTCATAAGGCCCAAAAACTAACTTAAAATAAATGTCTGTAAAAATTACTGCCGTTGCAACGGAACTGCCTCCTTATTCTAGAACTACAAAAGAGATTCTTCCTTTTTTGAAGGTATGGATGCATGGCCAAGAAAGTCGATTTCAAAGAAAGGTCATTAAATTATTTGAAAATGCTGGCGTAGACAAACGATACTCCATTATGGATGCAGACGAAGTTTTTCATAATACTTCTTTTGAAGAAAAAAATGCCATCTACAAAAGAGAAACCATCAAGTTGGCAGAAAATGCCTTAGTAAAAGCACTAGATAAAGCATCCTTAAAAGCGACTGATATTGATTTTATTATTACCGTCAGTTGTACCGGAATTATGATTCCTTCTGTCGACGCTTACTTGATCAATCGCTTAGAAATGAAACAGGATATTGTCCGACTTCCCGTCACTGAAATGGGTTGTGTGGCAGGTATTTCAGGAATGATTTACGCCAATAATTTCCTTAAAGCAAATCCAAATAAACGGGCTGCGGTTGTTGCCGTAGAATCGCCGACTTCTACCTTTCAATTGGATGATTATTCGATGGTCAATATTGTCAGTGCAGCGATTTTTGGTGATGGTTGTGCTTGTACGATTTTGTCTTCTTATGAAAATGAAACAGGTCCAGAAATTATCGACGATGCCATGTATCATTTCTACGACGCCGAACATATGATGGGTTTTGAATTAAGAAATACAGGATTACAAATGATCTTGGACAAAGAAGTTCCCGAAAAAATTGCGGAACATTTTCCTAAATTTACACATCCATTTTTGGAACGAAATAATATGACCATCAAAGATGTCGATCACTTGGTTTTTCATCCAGGTGGAAAAAAGATTGTTCAAACGGTAGAACAGCTATTTGGAGCACTAGGAAAAAACATTGATAATACCAGAGCCATTTTAAAGGAGTACGGAAATATGTCGAGCGCAACCGTATTGTATGTGTTAGAACGATTTATGGATCAAGGGGTTGAAAAAGACTCGGTTGGATTGATGTTGAGTTTCGGTCCGGGATTTACGGCGCAACGGTTGTTGTTGAGATGGTAAAGGGTAATTAATAATTTTTTAATGAATAATTAATAATGGCTCTTCTATCGTGTTTTCTCTTTAACGTTGGTGGTGAAATTATTTTACAATATAAAAATGGTCAATTAAGCTAAACGATCAATGAAGGAATTTTCTGGTAAAAATGAATGGGCGATAATTTTGGGAGCTTCCAGTGGTTTGGGGTTGGCGACAGCTAAAAAACTAGCGAAGCATGGATTGAATTTATGTCTTGTGTATCGAACTAGGAGATCAGAAATTTCGGCTATTAAAGCGGATTATGAAAAATTAGTTTCAGAATATAAAATCCAATTAATTCATTTTAATGTGGATGCGATTAAAATAGAAAAAAGAACATCCGTTTTAGAAAATTTAAAAGAACATTTAGGTGAAACCGGAAAAGTAAAAACCTTGATTCACAGTATTGCAAAAGGCAATTTAAAACCTATGCAATCTAATGATACACCAGAACTAGCGAATGACGATTTTCATTTAACAATTGAAAACATGGCCATCAGTTTATATGATTGGACTAAAGATATTTATAAAAACAATTTATTCGCAAATGATGCAAGAGTCTTAAGTTTTACAAGTGAAGGAAATACAAAAGCATGGTCAAATTATGGAGCAGTTTCGGCAGCCAAGGCCGTTCTAGAAGCATTGACTAGAAATATTGCTTTAGAATTTGCGCCACATGGCATCCGAGCCAATTGCATTCAAGCGGGTGTAACGGATACTTTTTCTATGCGATTAATTCCGGGCAGTGAGGCATTAAAATCTCATGCTCTAGACCGAAATCCTTTTAAGCGGTTGACGACGCCAGAAGATGTTGCGAATGTTGTTTATCTACTCGTCAAAGACGAAGCGGCTTGGATTACTGGCGCCGTGATTCCAGTCAATGGCGGTGAACATCTCCAATAAAACATTATGAAAACAGACCAAATCATATCACTACTCCCCTATCAATCTCCTTTTTTGTTTGTAGATGAAATTCACAGCGTAGATGAAGATGGAATAACAGGATGTTATACTTATCCAGAAAGTTCTTTTTTCTATAAAGGTCATTTTAAAAACAATCCTATTACGCCTGGTGTTATTTTGACCGAAACAATGGCCCAAATTGGATTGGTGGCTTTTGGTATATATTTGTTAAGTTTAAAAGGCGATACAGACCCGTTGACAAAAGGACAAGTAGCCCTTACTTCTACTGAGATGAATTTTTTCAAACCCGTTTATCCAAATGAAAAAGTAGAGGTGGTGAGTAAAAAAGAATATTTTCGTTTTAAAAAATTAAAATGTAAAGTCGAAATGTTTAATGCAAAAAAAGAACTGGTTTGTAGAGGGATGATATCGGGATTTTTGGTGAAGAAGAGTTGAACCTAAAAGAAAAAAGCAAACAATGAAAAAAAGAGTCGTCATCACTGGCATGGGAGTAGTCGCACCAAACGGCGTAGGATTGGATGCTTTTACCGAAGCCTTAAAATCGGGTAAATCCGGCATTGAATTTTATCCCCAATTAAAAGAACTTGGATTCTCTTGTTGTATTGGTGGAATACCAAAAATATCGGAAGAGAAGAAACGGGAATACTTCACAGAATTACAACTCCGAAATTTCAATAGCGCGAGTATCCTCTATGGTTGTATCGCAGGAGTCGATGCTTGGAAAGACGCTGGACTTGAAATCAACGATAAAGCAGACTTTGACAGCGGGACGATTTTTGGGGCAGGAACCTCTGGAGTCGAGCGGCTACGCGAAGCGATTTATGGAGTGGATAATCATAAAGTAAGACGATTGGGCAGCACGGTGGTTGCTCAAACGATGGCCAGTGGCGTAAGCGCTTACCTCGGTGGAATGCTCGGTTTAGGAAATCAAGTCACCACCAATTCTTCTGCCTGCACCACTGGAACGGAAGCAATTATGATGGGCGTTGATCGGATCCAATTAGGAAAAGCAAAAAGAATGTTGGTCGGTAGTAGTAGTGAAGATGGACCGTATATTTGGGGCGGATTCGATGCCATGCGGGTGATGACGCGCCATCACAATGAGACGCCTGAATCTGGCTCTAGACCCATGAGTGCGACCGCCTCGGGCTTTGTACCAGGTAGCGGTGCAGGTGCCTTAGTCTTGGAATCTTTGGAAAGTGCGCAAGCAAGAAATGCTACGATCTATGCTGAAATTATCGGTGGAGCCATCAATTCTGGTGGACAACGAAATGGTGGTACGATGACCGCTCCAAATTCGGATGCCGTACAACGTTGCATTCGAGATGCCGTAGCAGATGCAGGAATTGAGGCTTCAGATATTGATACGATTAATGGACATTTGACGGCCACCATCAAAGATCCAACAGAAATTCAAAATTGGGCAACTGCCCTAGGATTAAAAGGCCCAAAATTTCCTTATATTAACGCTTTAAAATCAGCCATAGGACATTGTTTGTCTGCCTCTGGATCTATCGAAACCGTGGCGAGTGTATTAGAAATTAAAGAGGGTTTTATTTTTCCTTCTATAAATTCTGAAGATTTACATCCGGAAATTGAGGCCTTGATTGGGAAAGAAAGAGTCCCTCAAAAACTGATTAAACAACCCGTAAATATCGTCGCCAAAGCAAGTTTTGGTTTTGGAGATGTCAACGGTTGTGTTATTTTAAAAAAATTCAAATCATGAGTAATAACGAAACAATGCTGAAAGACCTAAAAGGCATTATTCAACCTTATATTCAAAACCAAGAGGCTTTTGTGAATTTATCTGAAGAGACTGATTTTATTAATGATCTAAAAATTAATTCTGCTAATTTGGTAGATATTGTTTTAGACGTTGAGGATAAATTTGATATCGAAATTGACAACGACTCCATGGATAAAATGCTCAATGTAAAAGCAGCCCTAGAAGTGATTCAAGAAAAGTTAAGTCTTAAATAAAATGATTGGAAACGACATCATTGACTTAATCGAAGCACAAGTAAGCTCTAGTTGGCAGCGGCGTGGTTTTCTAGAGAAGGTTTTTTCTTTGCAAGAACAAGAAGTGATTCATCGTGCTTTAGATCCATTTCAAACGGTTTGGCGGATGTGGAGCATGAAAGAAAGTGCCTATAAATTTTATTTGCAAAAATACCAGCATGCAGTTCGAGGATTTTATCCTGCAAAAATAAATTGCACCATAAAGGATGCTAAAGCTGGTCAGGTTTTAATCCAAGAAATTCAGTTAAACACCAAAACCATTTATCATCAAAATTATCTTTTCTCCACGGCTTTTTCAAAATCAAATTTTAAATCGGAAACAGAGATTTTTTATTTAAAAGAGAAAGACCATCCCTTTCAAAGTAATTTCACCAAAGAAAAGTTATTGAATTTTATTGCTAAAAATAATCAAGTAGATAAAAAAGATTTAACTATTAAAAAAACCAGTATTGGAGCACCGCAAATATTTTACAAATCAACTTTACTTCCCCTCTCCTGCTCTATCACGCATCACGGAAACTATGGCGGATTTTCAGTCTCTTTCAAATAATAAAACAAAAAAACATAAAAATGATTAGCGATTTTATAGCATACGCAAAGAAAAAACTTGACGTTGACAAACGCTTAATTCTCGTCTACATGGTCGTTTATTTTGTTTGGGGAATGGGTATGGATCAATTTGGCACGATGATCGAAATTGCGCGCTTTACCTATTGGTGGCAAGTCATAACGGTTTATTTAATTTATATGGTTCCTATTTCTTTAATCCTTCGAGGCTTGCCTTTTCATCAGCAGTATGCCTATGGATTGGTGACCATGGGATTTTTAGAATTTGGTGGATATGCCCTTCAATCTTCTTATGCTTATCCTGATAATTTGCTGGATCAGTTTTTTAATATTAGAAATTTTAGTTTAGGAATGGCCTTATTTTTTGCACTCTATTATCCAGCAGGCAATTGGCTTTGTGGTAAAATTTATAAAGCGATTTTTTCGGATGTCAAAGCATAATAAAAGTTGGCTAAAAAAGCGCAGTATGGAAAGCGAAGAGTTGGACAACTTTAATTTGTCGGGTAAAGTACTTCACCAAACTCTAGATGGCCTATCTTTAATCAATCGTATGCTTGGCAATACCAACGCCACTTTTAATGCAGTTAAGCCAGCTATCTTAAATGCAAATCGTCCCTTAAAAATTATCGACCTCGGTTGTGGTGGCGGAGATAATTTACGGACTATTGGTACTTGGGCTGATAAAAACAACCATCCTATTGAATTAATTGGGATCGATGGGAATGAGCATATTTTATCTTATGCGCACTCGAAAAATACAGCTGGTATTTCTATTCAATATTTACAAGCGGATATCCTCGCTCCTTCCTTTCAATTACCCTCTTGTGATCTTTTGATCAGCAGTCATTTTATTTATCATTTTGCGGATGTAGATTTAATTAATTTTCTAAAAAATAGTAAGCAGCAAATTTCAACAAAAATTATTTTTAGCGAATTACGTCGTAGCAGACTTGCTTATGTTTTATTTAAGTTTGGAAATATCTTTTTACCTTTTTCTAAAATGGTTAAAGCGGATGGCTTAAAGGCGATTCGACGGTCTTTCACTAAAATAGAATTGGAAAATATTTTGATGGAAGCTGGATTTGAAAGGTTTAGGATTCAGAGAAAATGGGCATTGCGTTGGGAGGTTG
>JALZUU010000446.1 GCA_023300665.1 Saprospiraceae bacterium
TAGCTCATGTAGCCAAAGCTACGATGTCGATAAATTTGTGAAGTGCTGATAATCAATGATTTGTCTGTAGTCATTTTGTATTAATTTTAAACAGCTTCAATGAATCTGCTTAATGATTTCGTAACCATTTTAAACAGTTTCAGTAGAACAATTTACTAATAAAGAATAATTTCTGCAAATTGAAAGCTATTTTTTTTAATGTGTTTTTTTAGTAATTTCACATATTAATTTAAAAGACTAAAAATACCTTATCCTAATAGGGGACTTTATTTCCTATCTTATTTAGTTTTTAAATCATCGTTTAGATCCAAAAACCCTTCTAAAAAGCCCCATTACTTTTTTATTGTGCCTTTTTAATAGTACAGATTCTATACCAAATGAGCTGTTGCGTATATGTGATATGCTAACCTTTGTTCTGCACAAAGGCTTGATTTCTATGAATTAAATATAATTTATTATTTCGTATTTAACTGAATTATGAACAACCCAACACAAAATTTTCCACTTTCCTTATTGAGAGGAATTCCCTTCAGAGGATTTTTGCTTGTTTTCTTTTTTATGCTTGGTAATCCCTTTACTGGTATATCTACAATCCAAGGAGAAGATGATAGGGATACGACTCTTAATACAGAAACGACTTCTGATAATCCCACAAAATATGCATCTCCAGCCTCTTTAATGGTTTGCGATGCCTGTGCTACCTCAGGTGTATTTATTACAGAAATAATGTACAATCCTAGTGGGACTGATACAGGGTGCGAGTATATAGAAATATTTAATGGATATAATAATACGATAGATATAGGCGGATGGAGTTTGTCTAATGGAGTAACTTATACCTTTCCTCCTGGTACTATGTTAGCTTCAGGAGCTTATGTCTATGTCTCTAGCGGAACAACCGCCTCTTGTCAACCTGGTACTAGTAACGAATATGACTTGTCAGGATCAATACACGTATTTACTGGTACATTAAGAAATAATGGCTCAGAAACATTGGAACTAAGCAGCAATGCAACTTGTACTATTCCAGCCATTATGGCTTCAGCCACTTATGATCGAAATGACGGTGGAAGAAATGATGAAAATTCACAATATTTTTCTATTGCTAATCCTGGGACATTTCTGTCTATCAATCCTCCAACTCCTGGTACAGGAGATTGTGCTCCTTGCTCTGATATGGTGGATCTAGTTTGTCCTAGTCCTCATGTAACCGTTGATAAAAACGATGGTGATGATGATTTAGATGATTCACAAACTGTCGAAGAAGGTGGTAGCGCAATTTTCTCTATCGCAATAACCAATAGCGGAACAGAGAGCTTATGCAATCTTGTTATTACTGATCCAAACGGGGCGGAATGCGTCTTAACTCCTGCTGAAATTACGACACTCATTATGGCTTCTGGAAATATGGATGCTGTTTGGGATCCAGGAGAAGTGCTGGACTATACTTGTACAGTTCCAAATGTAATGATGTCATTTACGAATACAATAATGGTAAATGCAGAAGGATGTAGTTCAGGAATAGAAGTGGTTGATGGAGATGCTTCTGAAGTTTTTGTTCCTTGTGAAATCAGTAATATAGTAACTACACAAGAATGTACCGGAACGAATGATGAATATACGATTTGTATCAATTTTGATAGAATTGGCGTGGCTGCTTCTACTATGTTTGAAGTATACCTTGGAGGAAGTGGTCCAGGAAATCTTGTGGGTACTTATACTTATGCGGATTATGATGCAGCAGTGCTAGCCAATGGTTGTTTTGCTGTTCCTGCTGGTGACTTTACAGGTGATGCTATTGACTTAGAAACAGCGGTTCAAGTTTGTGTCTCTGATGAGGCAGCTCCAGCTCCAAGAACAGGACTCCCTCCAGGATCTTCACCATCTTCAGGTACATCATTACCGACTTTTGATTGCCCTCAAATTTATGGTATTTTATCAGACGCTTGTGGAGACCCTGAAGGACCAAACGAATTTGTCGTTCTTGTTAATGGTGCAGAGTCATTACCAGTCTCAGGGATTTTCATTGATACGCCTTCAGGAAATAATTATGATGATTTTAATACGACCGCTCCTCCTCCGGGTGGATGGACTTGTCCATGTTGTATTTTTGTAGATGAAACAGCAACTATTCCTCCTAATGGGACGGTTATAATTACCTCAGCAGCGAATGCTACACCACATGATTTTACTAGTCTCTGTACTTCAGCAGGTATCGTCTATGTTTTACAAGATGATGGTATTGTTGATACTGGACACTTTGGTAATGGTAATCCAAGAACGACCTTAATAGAAATTACAGGTACAACTTCTTGTGATCTTATAGATACATATACCTATGTAAACCCTACCAGTATGGATGGTTTTTACACAACTTTTGCAGGTCCAGATGTCCCACCTTATCCCAGTCCAGGTAATAATGGAAGTGACAATGCTAATCCAGCTAATACTTCTTCTGATGGAGCATGTACACCTCAGATAGCTCCTGTAGTATCAGAGATTGAATGTTTTGCTTGTGGTACATTTGATGAAATGAGATGTTGTGAATTTTCTGCAACTTGCCCAGCTTCTCTGGATTTAGGAAGTTTTGATTGCACAGAGTTGGCTACAATTCCTGCTGGCCCTACCACCGTAGCTGAAGTAATTGCTGCACCATATAACATGACCATTGGATCAACGCCATGTGGAAGAGTCCTTGTTACATTCTCTGATGATATTACTGCCATTGATGTTTGCACAATGGGTGGACAAACAATCACACGGACTGTAACAGTTTTTGATGATACAGGAGATGGAGCTGGCGGACCAGGAAACGGAATGCTAGATGCAGACGAAAATTCTCAAATTTGTTTATATACTTTTGATATTGAGGAAGATACACAAGCCCCAATAGTTAGCTGTCCCGTAGATGTAAATTTAGCCTCATGTACTACTCAATCAGATATAGCGACTGCTTACACAGCATGGTCAACGGCATTTAGTTTTATGGATAACTGTAATGCAACAGATAATTTAGCAAATATCCCATCTCTACCAGCCTTTGTATGTGGTGGTGAGGTAAGTTTAAGTTTTACTTATATTGCTTCAGATGATTGTAATAGTGCAATGTGCACGTCTGAGTTCAATGTATCCGCTTCGACACCATTAAGTGTAAGTTGTCCATCAGCGGTAAGTTTAGGATCGTGTAGTGTTGAA
>JALZUU010000447.1 GCA_023300665.1 Saprospiraceae bacterium
AATTTTCCTCTCGAGTTAGCGCAGGCATAAGAGACCGAAGGGAACGCATAACTAAGCTAACACGAGAATAAAGAAAATTAATAGAGTCTCGAACTCTAAATTAACTGATTGTTTGCGTCGGGCATGATGCTAATAGGTTTGAAGCTTTTAGATTTTTCGATATCCATCATTACATAAGAGATGATGATGACAATATCACCTACTGCTACTCGTCGAGCCGCAGCTCCATTCAGACAAATAACACCAGAACCTCTCTCTCCGGTAATGATATAAGTTTCTATTCTTTCACCATTGTTATTATTAACAATCTGAACTTTCTCTCCGTCCTGCATATTGGCAGCGTCCATGAGATCTTCGTCGATAGTTATACTGCCAATATAGTTAAGGTTGGCTTCAGTCACCGTAGCACGGTGTATCTTGGATTTAAATCTTGTTATCATCATAATGCAGCAAAAATACGGGTTTATAAGAAAGTAGTAAACCCTGAGAATGAAATTTTTATATTAAGAACTAAGTTATATCTATTAAATCTATGCCAAAATGGCTTTTTTCTGTTCCTTTAGAACCATATTATCGATGAGTCTTATTTCCCCAGCCCAAGCTGCGGTTAGCGCTACGATAAAATCTGAATCAGTAAATTGCTTAACTGGTTGTAAGGTGACTCCATCTACGATATCAAAATATTCTGGTCTAAAGCCGGCATCAGTAAGTGTTTTTAGGGCCATTTTAGACATGCTTTCCGGTGTTCTATTGTGAATGTTTGACTTAACTTTAGAAAGAATTTGGCTCAATAATACCGCTTTTTCTCTATAAGTAGGAGTCAGACGTCGATTACGAGAGCTCATCGCCAAACCATCTTTTTCGCGAATGATGGGGCAAACCACCAAAGATGTTTTATGATTTAGTTGTTTTAGCATCGACCGAACAATAGTGAGTTGCTGAAAATCTTTTTGCCCCATGAATAACATATCAGGTTTGACAATATCTAGTAGTCGGTGTACAACCTGAGCCATTCCATCGAAATGTCCAGGGCGGAAGGCGCCTTCCATTACCGTTGCCAATTGGCCAAAATCTAGATCAAGGCTAGTATCTAACCCTTTTGGATACACCTCTTCTACCGAAGGAGCAAATAGCACAGTTGTTTGAACTGAAGAAAGCATTTCTATATCATTGCCTAATGTACGAGGGTATTTTTTTAGATCTTTCTTATCGTTAAATTGAGTAGGATTAACAAAAATACTGACTACTGTGCACGAAGCTTCAGATTTAGCTCGATTGACTAATGAGAGGTGTCCTTGGTGTAATGCGCCCATGGTTGGCACAAAACCAATTGTTTTTCCCTCATTAGAGATTTTTTGTAAATATTGCTGTAAATCAGCGACTTTTTTAAATAGAAGCATACTACTATTGAGTTTATCAAAAAAATAAGAATACGTCGAGATTAATTATTTGGCGCAAATATAAGAGGCTTTAAATAAGAATATGTAGAAAACAATCGACTCTGTTAAGACGTTGTCAAATAGTTCGGGTTACATTTTGAAAAAGATATGCTGGAAGAAATTCGCATATTTTTCGTAATTTTGCAAACCTGTTCATTGAATCGAACTAAATTTAAGTACTACCCAATCTGAATTTTACTAATACTTTTAGGATGTTGAATTAATTTGATTAGTTAGTACTATTTGCGGAAGATGTGTATTCCTTCAAAACTAAAGATTACACCTCTTCTTTATAAAACATATATGTGTCTATGGATAAGAAGAAAGTATTGATTGTTACACAAGAGATGGATCCCTACACGTTGGCTTCAGAAATAGCCACTATAGCGAGAAAATTACCTCAACATATCCAGGAAAAAGGAATGGAAATTAGAGTGTTGATGCCACGCTATGGAACAATCAACGAACGTCGACACCGACTACATGAAGTGGTGCGACTATCAGGGATGAATATTATCGTTGATGATGATGATTTCCCGTTAATCATTAAAGTAGCTTCTTTACCAGGAGCTCGGATGCAGGTTTATTTTCTGGATAACGAAGATTTTTTCAAAAGAAAAGCCATCTTTGAAGATGCGGATGGAAAACCTTTCGAGGATAATGTAGATCGAATGATATTCTTCTGTAAAGGAGTTATCGAAACGGTTAAGAAATTTGGCTGGCCGCCAGACATCGTTCATTGTCACGGGTGGATGACTAGCTTGATTCCACTGTATCTAAAGACTGCTTATAAGACAGAGCCTTTATTCCAAAATTCAAAAGTAGTTTATTCTCTCTATAACGCAGATTTAGACGAAAAATATACAGAAGAGTTTGCTTCTAAAGCTTCTATTAATAACTTAGAGCCAGAAGATTTAATTCCTTACCGTAAGGATGAAAAAATTGTTTTACACAAAGGTGCATTGGCATTTTCTGACGCGGTAATTGTTGGTAGCGAAGAGCTAAGAGACGATTTACAAGATCAGCTAAAAGAATTCAAAAATCCAAGTTTAGAATTCCAACAACCAGAAGCTTATCTTAGCGCTTACCTAGAATTTTTCAATTCTTTGCTAGAGCAAGAAGTAGAGTAAAACATTAGATAATATATTTACAGCGGAAAAAGGATTTTATCTTTTTCCGCTGTTTCTATCTCCAAATCCAAGTCTTTAGCGCTTCCAATTATAATCAGTTAATGGAAATTTAGACAAGTTAGTAAGCATTTTCATACAATCCAAATGTCTTAAATCCGTTTTAATAGCATTCTACTTAAGTTAGAATAAAATCTTTTCCTCAAAAATTTAATTATTATTTACATGAAAATAGCTGGTATCTATACCGTAATCCTTCTGCTTTTTTTGGCAGGATGTACAGAATCAACCACGGTCGGAGGAGAAATCCTTGGTGAAGATCAAGCAGGGCTCATTGTAGTCGATAGCATTACCATCCGAACTGCTACGGTAACAGAAGACGAACTTGTGGTATTTAGCCCTACCGCACGGTTTCTTAACAACCTTTGTGGGCATTACGAAGATCCAATTTTTGGAACAGTAAAAGCAGATTTTTATGGACAGTTTCAAGTTAGTGTAAACACATTACCGTTTTTTCCTGATATTGAGATGGATACAGTTACTTATGATTCGGTGGTTCTTCTTTTAGAATATGACTTAGATGGTATTTATGGAGATTCAACAGCAGAACATGAATTTGAAATATATGAGATTCTAGCGGGACAAGTAGATGAAGATTCTATCTATGTTTCTGGAAATGAATTGCCAGTAGAATCATCTCCATTAACAACCATAAGATTTAGACCTAATTTTGAAGGAGCAATTGATTTCTCAACGATTGTTGAAATTGATTCTACAGACACTCCAGCGGATACTACTTTCGGAACTTTTAACCCCTTTTTAAGTATAAGACTACCAGATGAATTGATAGATGAATTGCTACGAATTCATGAATTTAATAGTGATCAAAGTAATGAGGCTTTTCTTGGAGAGTTTGGAGGATTGGCGATCAGACCAGTTGGTGGGCCTACAGGATCTATATTGAATTTTAATTTTGCTGCTGATAGAACAGGACTAAGACTACATTATACGGATAGTATAGCAGATACTCAAAATTTTTACCAGTATAATGTTACGACGACAAGTGTTCAATTTTCCTCTTTTAATAATGAACCAGCTCCAGACATCGTAGCTGCTGAAGCTGTTGGGTTTGAAGCAGGAAAAATAGCAACTTATATGCAGGGAATGACAGGTCCAAATACTTTAGTACAACTACCATATATCACCGACTTTAAAGACAAAGTAGTTGTGAATAATGCTGAACTTGTGGTAACTATTCAACCTGAAGATAATGAAGAATTTTATCCACCCATTACTCAGGTTGTGGCAGTATATAGAAATGAAGAAGGTAATTTTGTTGGAATTGACGATTTTCTTTTTGCTAGTGGTGGAGTAGGAATAGAAGTGTTTGGTGGACAACCTGAATCGTTTACAGGAGTAAATGGTGAAACACTCAACAGATATCGGATGAATATTGGAGGGCACCTTCAAAGAATGATTGATGGAGAATTACCCAATGAAATATTTCTTCGTATTCTTCAAAAAAATGAAAGAGCTAATCGAGCCGTATTATTCGGTTCTGAACATCCTCAATATCCAGTAACCTTGAATGCTAATTTTACTAATCTAAATTAACTTTAACTTATAAAAGGCTTTAATTATGTGTGGAATCGTTGCATATATTGGAAATAAACAAGCTTATCCTATTCTCATTAATGGATTAAGAAGACTTGAGTACCGTGGTTATGATAGTGCAGGAGTTGCTCTGCATGATCAAGAAAGTGGAGGTATGCACGTTTATAAACGAAAAGGTAAAGTACAGGAATTGGTTGATTTTGTTAAAACAAAACCAGTCGAAAGTACCATTGGCATAGGACATACTCGTTGGGCTACACATGGTAAGCCAGACAATATTAATGCCCATCCACATGTCTCAGGAAATGGTCGTTTAGCGATTATCCATAATGGGATTATTGAAAATTATGATCCTATTAAAAAGGCCTTGATGAGAGAAGGGCATGCCTTCACAAGTGAGACGGATACAGAGGTGTTAATTCATTTAATCGAAGCCATTCAAGTACGAGATAACTTAACACTCGAAGAAGCGGTCAGAGTAGCACTATCTCAGGTAGTTGGTGCTTATGCTATTGTTATTATGGATAAAGAAAATCCTAATCAATTGATTGCTGCTCGAAAGGCCAGTCCGCTAGTAATCGGAATCGGAGATGGAGAATTTTTTATTGCTTCAGATGCTACGCCAATTGTAGAGTACACTCAAAAAGTGGTCTACCTGAATGATGAAGAAATTGCAGTAGTTAACCGAGAAGGTGACCTGACGTTGAAGACGATTGCTAATGAGCTTAAGACGCCATTCGTTCAACAGTTAGAAATGAATATTGAGGAGTTGGAAAAGGGCGACTATGAATATTTTATGTTGAAGGAAATTTTTGAACAACCTACTTCAATTGCCAGTGCTATGGCAGGGAGAGTTAACGCTGGAGAGGGTTGGATTAGGGTAGGTGGGCTTATGTCTACTTATGAAAAAATAGCTGCAGCTAAACGTTTTATTATTGCTGCTTGTGGAACTTCATGGCACGCTGGATTGATCGGTGAATACCTTTTTGAAGAACTAGCAAGAATTCCAGTTGAGGTAGAATATGCTTCTGAGATGCGTTATCGAAATCCAATTATTGCATCAGATGATGTGATTATTGCGCTTTCTCAGTCTGGTGAAACTGCCGATACAATGGCTGCCCTAGAAATGGCAAAGAAAAAAGGAGCCACACTTTATGGAATTGTCAATTCCGTAGGTTCGTCTATCGCTCGTATTACGGATGCAGGTTCCTATATTCATGCAGGGCCAGAAATTGGAGTTGCAAGTACCAAAGCATTTACAGGACAGGTAACCGTACTAGCATTAATGGCTATTAACTTAGGATATGAAAGAGGACGAATTCCTCGTTCTTATTATCTTCAGTTGATTAATGAGCTTGAACTTATTCCACAGAAAGTTCAAACCATTTTAGAAAAGAACGAGCAAATCAAATTTATTGCTAGTGAAATAAAAGATATCAATAACGCACTTTACCTTGGTCGAGGATATAACTTTCCTGTAGCATTGGAAGGTGCATTAAAATTGAAAGAAATTTCTTATATTCACGCAGAAGGATATCCAGCGGCCGAGATGAAACACGGACCGATCGCGTTGATTGACGAAAATATGCCAGTTATTATTATAGCAAATAATAAAAGTGCACACGAAAAAATTGTCAGTAACATCCAAGAAGTAAAAGCGCGTAAAGGAAAGGTGATCGCAATTGTTAACGAAGGCGATACCGTAATTAGTGGAATCGCTGATTATGTAATCGAAATTCCAGAAACAGACGAACCACTTTCTCCACTACTTTCAGTTATTCCACTCCAACTTCTGTCTTATCACATCGCGTTGATGCGTGGATGTAATGTAGATCAACCACGGAACCTAGCGAAGTCGGTAACAGTAGAATAGACTTTTAATAGTCTGGATAACTTATTTTTAAATCATAAAATCGACCTATTATCAAAAGTTTAGCAATGCAGTATAACTCTAGTAAAGAAAATCTAGAAATGCCAGAATACGGTAGAAATGTACAACTACTGGTCAATCATGCACGAACAATTGAGGATGACGAATTTCGTCAAGCTTTTGCAGAAAAGATTGTGGAACTCATGCATCAAATGAATCCACAAAATCGAACGATTGAAGATTATCGAACGAAATTATGGAAACACCTTTTTCAGATCGCTCGATTTGACCTTAAAGTAATGCCACCAGAAGGAGATCCTCCAACGATGGAAGAATTCATGGCCAAGCCTTCGAAAGTACCTTATCCTAAAGCCGATGCACGTTTTCGTCACTATGGTACTAATGTACAACGAATGATCCGTAAGGCACGTGATATGGAAGCTGGCCCTAAGCGAGAAGCTTTTACTGGTGTGATTGCTTCTTACATGAAATTGGCTTATCGTACCTGGAATCGAGAACATTTTGTAAGCGATGAAGTAATAAAATCAGACCTTATTTCTCTTTCAGAAGGAGAACTTTCTGTGCGAGATAGCATCTATGTCGACCCTATTAACACGGCACGAGCGAACGAACATTCAAAAGACAAGCGTCGTGGAAAACGTTCTAACAACAACCGAAATGGTGGGAAATACGGTCGAAATAATGGAAAAAATTATCGCCGAAAGTAATTTCCTACTCCTGATTTTTTAAAAAAATACTATGAACATGGATGCCTTTGAAGTAACCGGTGGTATTTCGCTAAATGGCGAAATTACTCCACAGGGTGCAAAAAATGAAGCGTTACAAGTCTTGTGCGCCGTCATGTTGACTGACCAAACTGTAATACTCTCTAACGTTCCCGATATTTTAGATGTGCAACGATTGATTGCGCTTATCAAAGGCTTAGGAGTGAAAGTAATTAACCTCAGCCCAGGAAAATGGTCTTTTACGGCCAAGGATATCGATCTCAATTATTTTTATTCTAGTGAATTTAGAAAAAATGCCAGCCGTATCCGTGGTTCGGTTATGTTAATTGGCGCCATGCTAGGTCGTTTTGGAAAGGCTTATTTGCCTCGACCAGGGGGAGATAAAATTGGTCGTCGTCGTTTGGATACACACTTTCTAGCACTTGAAAAATTAGGTGCTGATTTTCAATACGATGCGGAGAAAAATGCTTACGCTATCCAGGCGAAAGAATTAAAAGGTACGTACTTATTAATGGATGAAATATCTGTAACTGGTACCGCAAATATCGTAATGGCTGCTGCTTTAGCTAGTGGAACTACTCAAATTTATAATGCAGCTTGCGAACCCTACCTTCAGCAACTTTGTAAGATGATCAATGGAATGGGAGGGAAAATTTCCGGAATTGGTTCTAATCTTTTGATCATTGAAGGGGTAGATAAACTCGAAGGAACGGAACACCGTTTACTTCCTGATTTTATTGAAATCGGAAGTTTTATCGGACTAGCTGCAATGACGCAGTCCTCTATTACCATTAAGGATTGTCGTGTTGATCAATTAGGAAATACTTTGAATGTCTTTGAAAGAATGGGCGTTCAAATGGAAATAAAAGGAGATGATATTCACGTTCCTGCACAGGATTCTTACGAAATTCAGACGTTTATCGATGGATCAATTATGACGATTTATGATGCTCCTTGGCCAGGTTTTACGCCTGATTTGATGAGTATTGTTTTAGTGATGGCTACACAAGCCAGAGGAAGTGTCTTGATGCACCAAAAAATGTTTGAAAGTCGTTTATTCTTTGTAGATAAATTAATCGATATGGGCGCACAGATCATTCTTTGTGATCCACATAGAGCAACAGTTATTGGATTAAATCGTGCTCAACAACTTCGAGCTATCGAAATGACTTCTCCTGATATCCGTGCTGGTGTAGCATTGCTGATTGCAGCGCTTTCGGCAAAAGGAACCAGTATTATTCGCAATATCCATCAGATCGATCGAGGATACCAAAATATTGATACGCGTCTGAATGCACTTGGTGCGAAAATAACCCGTATATAAGCTAAGCGTCCATGCCTCTTGCACCGCTCACTGCCGTCATTATTACTAAAAATGAAGCATCAAATATTACCCGATGCCTTCATTCTCTACAAACTGTAGCAGAAGAAGTATTGGTAATTGATAGTGGTAGTACAGATGATACGGTAGCTATTGCTCGAGCATTAGGTGCGAGAGTAATTACTACAGAATGGAAGGGGTATGCCCAGACTAAAAATTTTGGAAACAACCTAGCTTCCAATGATTGGATTCTATCTATAGATGCAGACGAAGTAATTTCCCCAGAATTAGCCAATGAGATTTTAAATCTAAAGTTAACTGAAGGTAAAGCCTACCGATTTAATCGATTGAATAATTTTTTCGGCCAATGGATAAAATACAGTGGTTGGTTTCCTGATTGGAAAATAAGAATATTTGATCGCCGGAACGCTTACTGGGTAGGCGAGTATGTTCATGAAAAATTGAAATTTTCTGAACCAGTTCGAATTCAAAAAATGGAAGGACTTTTATATCACTATAGTTACCAAAGTCACGAAGATCATTGGAGTCGAATAGAATTATACAGTTCTTTGTCTGCAGCAGAACTTTTTGCCAAACAAATCAAACCAAACTGGTTAAAACAAAAGGGAGGCCCTATTTTTAGATTTTTTAAAACTTTTATTTTACAAAAAGGATTTTTAGACGGAAAGGCAGGATTGACGATTAGTAAACGTGGCGCACGAACAGTGATGTTAAAATATGAAAAGCTTAATAAGCTTTATGAAAAATATAAAAATAGAAATGATTAATCTTTTGTATAATTTTACCAATACTTGTTACGTTCTTAGAAAAATGCAATCTATGAAAATCTCAATTCATATCTTTTTGGGCCTATGTCTCGTATCCTTATTACTATCTGGTTGTAAATCAACGGATAAGACAGCTGGTATTGAAACACCAAAATCTAACTCTGGACTCAATTTTATAAAATCTGATCAACTTAGCAAGGTGCTCGAAGAGGCAACTCGCACGGATCAAATTGTATTTATGGATATTTACACTACTTGGTGTGCTCCTTGTAAATTAATGGACGAATATGTTTTTACAGACCCAGATACAAGAAAATTTATGAACGAAAATTTCATTAATTACAAGGTAGATGCAGAAAAAGATAATGGTCAAGTAGTTGCAACAATCTATGGTGCGAGCTCTTATCCTACTTTGGTATTTGTAGACAAAAATGGAAAAGTTTTAGCTCGGCGAGAAGGCGCAACGACAATTACTGAATTGAAAAGCCTAGCACAAGAAGCTATTTTAGCCAAAGGTCCTTAAGATTTAACCTAATTTTCTAGCCAACATTAGTCCATCTCGGATTGGCAGTAAAATATTTTCTACTCGTGGATCTTGATGTATTTTTTTATTGAAATAATCCAAAATCTCACTGTCTCTATCTTTTTCTTTGCGGATTACCTTCCCGTCCCATAATACATTGTCTGCCAGAATATATCCTCCAGGGTTTACCCGATCAATGATTAAATCATAATATTGTGGGTAATGCATTTTTCCAGCATCAATAAACACCAAATCATAAGTAGCATCAAGTGTTGGGATTATTTTTTTTGCATCACCGATATGTAATTGAATTTGATCAGTAGCTCCTGCACGATCAATGTATTTTTTAATCAAATAACCTAATTCCTGATTTACCTCAATGGTGTGAATCGTTCCTTTAGGTGCTAATCCTTCCAATAAACACAAAGTGGCATATCCTGTGAAACTGCCAATTTCTAAAACCGTAGTTGGCTGTATCATTCGACTGAGAAACCGTAGTAGTGCACCCTGCAAATGTCCAGATGCCATCTGAGGTGCTAGCGTTTTTAGGTGGGTTTCTCTTAGTAATTCGGCAAGCAACGCAGAAGGAGGGGTGGTATGTTTTTCACAATATTGGTCAATTAAATTAAGCGGCATGTCGACTTGTTTTGAGATTTTTAAAAGAATGGAAAAACACGGCACCGAGAATTAATAGGCAACCAAGGTAGAATTGTGGAGATAATTCGTTTGCATCATCTAGGAGAATCCATGCTAGAAAAATACCATAAACCGGTTCAAGATTGATGGTCAGTGTAGAAGCAAAAGCGGAAATATGTTTGAGCGAACGGAGGGATAATACATAAGCCAATGTCGTACAACCCAAAGCTAAAATGAGTAACCACAACCAATCAAATCCTTGTGGCATGAAAGGCGTATCGGGTTGATACATCAAATAAATAGGAAGGCAAATACTAAGAAACAACCAACCACTACCCAACTCTAAAAAAGTAATGGTTAATGGTTCCGCTTTATCAACTAACGTCTTATTTAATACTGCAAAGAGCGCAGCTAAAAATGCACTTATTAATCCCACTAGAACGCCAGTCATCATATCCCATTCAGTATTATTGACAATCAGGAGGACACCAGGAATCATCAATAATCCTAGACTCAGTTCATCTCTTTTTATTTTTCGTTTGAAAATTATTGGTTCAATCAATGCAGTAAAAAAAGAAGTGGTGGCCATGCAAATTAAAGAAATAGAAGCATTGGCAAATTTTACAGCGCCAAAAAAACAAATCCAATGAAGTGAAACCAAGACACCGATTCCCATATATTTTACCGTCAATCCAGGAGGTAATGCCGCAATTTTCGTCTTTATTTTTGTCAAAAAAGGAATGCTAAGCGTTGTAATGCCCATTCGCCACCAAACCAGCACGAGCGCCGATAAGGTGATGAGATCTCCTAAAATTGCGGTAAATCCAAATAGGAGTACCGCAATATGTAATTCAAAATAAGCGCGTTGTGTTGGATTCAAAGATTTTTGTTTTTTGCAAAGGAATGAAAAATAAATAACTTGATCGAATTGAGTGCATCTTCTAGATTTAGTCTTTGTTATTTTTATCAGCCAGCCAACAAGGATGTCTTCAAAAAATGCCTCGACTAAACCTAGAATATTTTCTCAATTGGGCTAACTTATTTAATTTTCATTTCAGGTAGATTTATTTCTTCAACATAATAAAACGCTTAGGTAAGAAGTAATCTGATTTGGGCATTGGAAAAGGAGGAGCGTAAACAGGTTTAAAATTTTTTAGACCGAGATTATACTCGATTTCTATAGGCATCTTCTTTTGCTTTAGCTTTTTAGCATTAAACTCAATGACGGTACTCCAATCAATAGAATAATAAGCACTTGGTTTTTGCCAGACATCACCAAGTTCTACTCGAATAAAACTTTCACTTAGTTTTTCGGTATCATCCCAAAAAAATAGGGTTTTATAATTCATATAATAGAGCATCAGTTCGAATGCCTTAAGCCGAATAGGTTGAAACTCGCCATCATCTTCGGCAAAAAAGCGGGTTGCTGAAAAAGGTAAAACCCAAAGCACATGAATTTTTCGCTCATAATAAGCAGTCGTTCGACGAATTAATTCAGCTGGAGTGAGTGGAGTTACTTGAATTTCAATACCAATATTTTTCTTAAAACCTTCTATAAGCACATCTGGTCGGATCGTATCAATCATTTTTTCTAGAGAAATATCTTTAACATTTGTACCTAATTCCTGTAATAAACTATAATAAATTTGCTTTTTGATCCGTAGGTGTAACTGAGATTCGCCTTTGTAGAGACAGTTTTTTTCAGGTAGGTGTGCGAAATGATGTATCCGTTTAAGACCTTTTCTAATCCTTAACTCACTACCACAAGCTGGACAAAAGAAAGGTCCATTGGACGAAGATTGTTCTGCGGCAAAAACTTGTTTCGAACTTTGAGGGTGGTATGCTGTTAACATTTAGCAAAATTAAAAATATATTACTCGATTTGCCTACAATTTAGCAGGTAGTTGATTATCTTTACCTAGAATTCAATAAAAACACACACATGAAAATTCAAAAAGGAGAAAAAGCACCCAATTTTACACTAAGAGCAACAGATAAGTCTGAAGTCTCTTTAGAAGATCATAGAGGTAAAAAGGTGGTGTTGTTATTTTTTCCATTGGCGTTTACAGGGGTTTGTACCACTGAATTATGCTCGATTCGCGATAGCATTGAGATTTATAATAATTTAGATGCTCAAGTACTAGCCATCTCAGTTGATTCGTTATTTACACTGGAGAAATACAAAGAAATAGAAGGATATCAGTTTCCTTTATTGTCTGATTTCAATAAAACAGTTTCGCGCGCTTATGATGCCTTGTACGAAGATTTTGTACTGGATATGAAAGGTGTTTCTAAACGTTCTGCATTTGTAATTGATAAAGAAGGAATTATTCAGTATGCGGAAGTGTTAGAGTCAGCAGGAGATTTACCCAATTTTGATGCAATAAAAGAAACATTAAAAGGCCTAAATTAGTTAAAGTAGATAAAGTCATCCGATGGAAACTACCTAACTATTCGGCTGGCATTTTTTAATAAATTTTAATTATATAATAATGTTTAATAGTACGGAAGTTTTAGAAGAAGTATTGGTAGAAGAAAAAGTAACGAATACTGGTACCCCTGCAGAATTATTGATTTACAATGATGATCATAACACGTTTGATTGGGTAATTGAATGTTTGGTAGATGTGCTTAGCCATTCCCGTACCCAATCAGAGCAACTTTCGTTGATTATCCACTACAAAGGCAAAGCTGTGGTAAAAACAGCACCTTTTGAAGTATTACGTCCTTTTAAGGATGCATTGACGGAAAGAGGTCTTTCTGCAGTAATCGAAAGTATGGCAGAGTAGAGGAGAATTTTAATTCATCCCTACTCTTTGGGCCTTATTCATAAACCTTTCTAATTAGTTCAAACCATTATGCCCGTATTTCGGCTGTCAGATGAAGACATCAGCTTTCCGCCGGCATATCTGGCTGACGAATATGGTCGTCTTGCTATTGGTGGAGACCTAGCGCCTGAACGGCTATTACTCGCTTATCAATCTGGACTCTTTCCTTGGTTTAACCCCGATGAACCCATTGTTTGGTGGTCTCCAGATCCACGCTTCGTTTTATTTCCAGATGAATTAAAGGTGGCAAAAAGTATGCGTCCCATCTTTAATCAAAATAAATTCACCTATTCTTTCGATCAACACTTTAGAACCATCATCACCGCCTGCCGACAAGAAAGGTTAATGGACGATGGTTCTGGAACATGGATTACAGATACCATGGTAGAAGCATACTGCCGACTACACGAGCTTGGATTTGCTCATAGCGTAGAAGTGTTTAAGGAAGGAGAGATCGTAGGAGGATTGTATGGAATCTCATTAGGAAAGGTGTTTTTTGGAGAATCTATGTTTGCAAAAGCATCTAATGCTTCTAAAGC
>JALZUU010000448.1 GCA_023300665.1 Saprospiraceae bacterium
TAAATTCTCTGATCGAGCAGTTAAAGGGTTGCTTTATTTTCTGTTAATTTTTATGACCGTAATTAGTGTCGGCGTAGGTATAAACTATGGATTAAATTTTGACGAAATAAATAGTTTGATCAGTCGGGGCAAACCAATGCCAGTACCTCGCAATCATATCCGCTTTAGCATACTGATGAGTGTAGCAATTATAGGTGGTATTTATTTAATCTTTTCAAAATTTTATTTCAAAAGTCAAAAAGAAAAAAAATGGATCAAAGGTATTACCGCTTTTCTATTTTTGTTCATCCACATTCTTAGTGTAAAAACTGGAATTGTTTGTCTATATATTGCACTTGGTATTCTAAGTTTAAGATATATTTATACTTCCAAAAAATACTTAACAGGTCTTTTAGGAATAATGGGTTTAATAAGTATTCCGTTAATCGCTTTTTTCACCATTCCAAGTTTTCAACAAAAAATAACCTATACACACTATGACCTTAAGCAACATCTAGCAGGAAATGGAGGACAATACGCTGATTCAGGACGGATTATTTCTCTTAAAGTTGGATGGGAAATTTTCTCAGAATCTCCTATTTTAGGTGCTGGAGTAGGCAATCTAAAAAGAAAAGTTATTCAAAAATATAAAACAAAATATCCTAATTATCCAGAATCATTACTACCCCATAACCAATTTATTTACACCTTAGCCGCAACCGGAATATTTGGATTTTCTTTATTTTTAGTAGCAATATTTTTTCCTTTATTTTATAAAAAAAATTATCGTAACCCCTTTTTCCTCGGATGCTATTGTTTATTTTTTACCGCTTTTCTACTCGAACATACGATCGAAAATGCAGTAGGTGTCGGCACTTTCTCTTTTTTTCTGCTTCTAATGTTAAATCATTTACAAAAATCCCCACCTAATCTTTCCAATTAAAATAAAATTTGTCTACATTAATCTATATCTTTGTATTTGTACTTAACAGGCTTTTCTACTAAAAAATTTCTTATTATTTCCTGCTTGCCTTCCTTCTATTGACGGGCAGGGCCAAATGCGATTAACCTCTAGCTATGACTAAATTACTACCTCTGCTCTTTATTGTTGCGCTATTTTTTGGTTGCCAAAACCAAGAAAAACATCTTCCTCAACCCACCGAAGGAACACAACTCCATCAAGGGTCAGATGATGAAGCCAACGCCAATGCTCGTGAAGCTTGGTTCGAATTAATGCACCGACACGCTCCCAATACTTCTTGGCAGCAGTTAGAATATCAAAATGCGATGGAACACCATCTCAAAAAACAACAAGCTGCTACCACTCGAAGCAATGGAGAAATCTTAGCCAACGGAGCGCTAACTGGACGGTGGATCGAAAAAGGAAATAACAATCAAGCCGGATCTGTTTTCGAAACTATCTACGATGCAGATATTGATAAAATTTATACCGTCTCTGCTGGAGGTACGCTCTGGCGAGGCAATCGCACCGGAACAGATTGGGAAGTTATCAACCAAGATTTTATTTTTAGTCGTTGGCTTTTAGAATTAATCATACTACCTGACGGAACAAAACGAATGCTCGCCTTGATCAATCGTTCACCTCATTATTCAGACGATGGCGGACTTACTTGGACTGCCTCCGAAGGAATTACTGCTACCGATAATTGGGGTGGACCAAAAAATACGGTCATTCTAAAAGAGATGGATAATCAGATTTTCTGTTTATCAAAACCTTCTTTTTGGGTAAATTATGCGCTTTATCGATCTGTTGATCATGGAGTTAGCTTTGAAAAAATCGTTCAATTTCCTTTTAATAATTCTAATCGCTACGCGATGACCAAACCAGCAAATGGAAATGCACCTTATGTGATTGAAAAAAATAACGATCAATACGCGACTTTATATAAATGGCAAACAAATACGGAGTTTTTCGATACCCTAACAATTACCGATCAAATTGAGTTTGACAATCAAAACGCCAACTTAGCAGGCCATAGTTCTGATACCGAAACGCGCCTTTATACTTACGGAACAGACAATTTAGTGAAGATGAGTACAGACGAAGGACAGACTTGGTCAGCTCAAGGATTAATTCAAGACACTCCCTGGGCCGTGGGACTTTATGTTGCTCCATCTAATCCAGATTTTTTGATGACTGGTGGACTCAATTGTTATAAATCTTATGATGCTGGTATTACTTGGGAGTTACAAAATAATTGGTGGGAATACTATTCTGATGTCCCTGAAAAACTTCACGCAGACATGATGGCTTTTAATGAATTTACAGATATAGATGGCAATACTTTTCAGCTGATTAGTAACCACGGTGGACTTAGTATTTCTTACGATAATTTGGCTACTACTCAAAACATCAGTACTGTAGGTCTCAACGTAAATCAATTTTATGATGTTCGTACAGATCCTTTGAATCCTGTTTATATTTATGCTGGTTCGCAAGATCAAGGCTTCCAAAGAGGATTTGATTTAGCGACTGATAATTTGATCGGAATGGAACAAGTTATCTCTGGAGATTATGGTCATCTGGCTTTTTCAGAAAACAACCAACGTCTTTGGACCGTCTACCCTGGCGGAGATATTTATTATTATCATCAACCACAAACTGGTTATCATACTGCTTTTTATAGACTAGAATCTAATGATGAAACCGTTTGGATCACACCAACTATGGAAAGTCCTAACCCTGCTGCAAACGAAATTTATCTAGCAGGTGGGAATGCTAATGGAGGTGGTGGTTCTTACATCATTAAGCTAGAAGAGAATAATAATGTAATCACTCCAACCAATTTACCTTTTAACTTTTTACCCGATGCAGGTGGGGAAATTTCTGCGATGCGCTTTTCACCGCTAAATCCAAATCAATGGTATGTCGGTACGACCAATGGACGATTTTTTACTTCTGAAGATGCAGGTCAAACTTGGGAACAAACCCTCAATTTTTTACCAGACGGTCATTATCTTTATGGTCAATCAATTCTACCTTCTAACCTAAATCCAAGTCGCGTATACTATGCAGGTAGTGGTTATGATAATCCTCCTGTATTTGTCTCCGACGACAACGGCGTTTCCTTTCAAGACATTAGCAATGGACTGCCTCCTACCCTAGTTTTTGAATTGGCAACTAATCCTGATGAATCCTTAATTTTTGCAGCGACAGAAGCGGGACCATTTGTCTATGTTGTCGCTGAAGATGAGTGGTTTGATATGCGTGGAGACGATGCGCCTACTCAGACTTATTGGTCCGTGGAATATCTAGCTGAAACGGAAACGATTCGTTTTGGGACTTACGGCCGAGGAATCTGGGATTTTAAAATGGAAGAAGTTACTAGCACAAATTCAACGGATATTGCAACCATCGCTTTTAAGATTTTTCCAAATCCAACAGCAGATATAATTACCGTAGAAATCAATGAAACTACGGCACCTGATTTAAGCGTAAATATCTTTGACCTTTCTGGAAAAACTATCTCAAAAGATAATTTTTCTGTAGCAGTCAACACGCAATTTTCAAAGGTGATAAATTTAGAAAACATTCCTACGGGATCTTATGTTGTAGAGGTGATAAATGGTCATCGTCGATCCACTCAAAAATTGGTAAAACGATAATTTTTTTTGTTAAATCGTTGAGTTGTT
>JALZUU010000449.1 GCA_023300665.1 Saprospiraceae bacterium
CCCATGGATTACAATCCCAAATGATACTCCAACTAGCATCAAATACTTTTGAATAATCTGAACTATTTAATCCTGTAATAATGATATCACATCCGTTGGTACTTACTGAACAGGTTGTTGCAACTGGCGTTCCTGCACAACCACAACCATCATTCGTTACCACATCGTTCGTCGTATTTGAATCTCCATCATTACAACTGCTTCCAGGGGTCGCTGGAAAATTTGGATTGTTTGGTTGACAATCATCATTGTTACATACACCGTCTTCATCTGAATCGCCTCCTGAATTATCACATGGATCTACTGGGCCTTCTGAGCAACCAAATATTTCAATTTCATCTAAGTCCCAAACTGCTAAACCATTAGCACCACCCTGTCTACAATAGCCTAGTAGTTCAAATTCAAAAGTAGTTTGTCCAGTAAAATCAAAGTCATCGTCGTCTAAGAAACTAAATTCTTCAAGGGTCCAATTTCCTGTTGTTGACCTTCCTGTTCTTTGAAAAATCTCTTGGCCGTCTTTTAAGACTCTCATTCCATAATCTGAAGGTGGGTCATTATCTCCTGAGTTGCCACTAAGGTGAAGAAAGGTCTCAGGAGCCCTTTCATAAAAACTTAATTTAGTTAAGCTAGCTGTTTGACCATTTGTTGGCATAACGGTTATAGAAAAGGTGAAAGCATCATCACTATTGTCAACATAATTACAAGCATCTCTAATTCCACTACAAATCGCAGCACCACTTTCTCCTGTTGTACAAGACTGAGTGCCATTGTTATTAGATAAAATAGATGCATTTACAACCGCAAAGCCTTGTGGTGTACTAGTTTGTGCAGTGAATTCACTAAAGTCATGGGCGGAGCCATCACTTGGAAATGACTCACAGGCATCAAGACTCCAGTATGCAATCCGTTCAGGGTTACAAGTAAAGGCATCTTGGTTTAGATTAATATTATCTGGACTATTAAGAGAGACCCTTGTTGTTTTTTCAGGGTTTATCCAGCATTAGCTGTCGATTGCCAAAGCAAAAAACAGCAGAAAAATGAAAAATAGTAAATTATTCTTCTCATGATTAAAAAAAATGTTGAGTGAGTAAATGAATGAAAACGCATACCTCTTCTATAGGAAGAGCGCGCTTCTTTATTAATTTTAGTAATTGTAATGAGTTTGTATAACTAAAAAATCACTCTAAACAAGAGGAGGAATCTCATTTAGAAAATCTGTATTTATTAGTCGTTTTTGGAACTAAAAAATGGTTATTTTGCTAAAAAGTAGCCCATTAATTATAATTGAATTTTAGTAAATTGGGGTAGAGGTTACTTGAGGTAGATAGGTTTGGGTTAGTAGTAGGTCTAACTAGAATTATAAACTTCTTAAGACAAAAGAAAAATTGTCAGAAAGTTCAAATACTTTTCAAGTATTTGAGTTTTTTCCTATTTATTAAAATGTGCTATGAGTTTTTTTGCATTTACTGGTCCAACGATTGCCTCTAAATCTGTATAGGTTGCTAATTTTATCTTCTTAACCGATCCAAATTCTTGTAATAGTTTAGTAGCTGTTTTTTCTCCAATTCCAGAAATATTGGTTAATTCCGTTGAAGTAAAATTCTGAGAACGCTTTAAACGATGAAAAGTGATAGCAAAGCGATGTGCTTCGTTTCGTAGTTGTTGAATAAGTTTTAGAGATTCAGATCTTTTATCAATGTATAAAGGGATAGAATCTTCGGGAAAGAAAATTTCTTCTAATCTTTTTGCAACCCCGACCATTGTAATTTTCTTTTCCAGTCCCAAGACTTTCAGGCTTTCTAATGCGGCGCTCACTTGTCCTTTTCCTCCATCAATAATGATGAGCTGTGGCAATGGCTGATCCTCATCTAAAAGACGACGATATCTACGATGAACAACCTCCGTCATGGAAGCAAAATCATCAGGCCCTACCACCGTTTTGATATTAAAATGTCGATAATCCTTTTTGGAAGGTTTGGCATTTTTAAAAACAACACAAGAAGCAACAGGATATGAACCTCCCATGTTCGAGTTATCAAAACATTCAATATGCAATGGCAAGTCGTCCATTTGTAAATCCGCTTTTAAGGTACGCAAGATTCGTTCAGCCGGTGTTTGCTTATTCATCCGAGTCAGATCCTCTTTTTTCCGTTGAAACATAAAGTACTTTCCGTTCTTTTCGGATAAGTCTAGTAATTTCTTTTTATCACCAATTTTAGGAGTTGTTACAACGATCTCTTTTGCGGGAGGCGTTAATTCAAAGGGAACGACGATCTCTTTGGCGATGCTATTAAATTTATCGCGCAGCTGTACGATTGTGTACTCAAGTAATTGAATAACATCGTCGTCCAAATTTTTCACTAACTCTTGGGTATAAGTATTCACCACTACTCCATTGAGTACTTTTATATAATTTACGAAGGCCAGTTTTTCATCATCTGTAATAGAAAAAATATCGATATCTCTCAAGGTTGGACTAACCATGGTTGATTTGCCTTGGTAGTTATCAAAAGCAGTTAATTTATCTTTAATCTGAGCTGCTTTTTCATACTCCATATTCTCCGCCAGTCTAGTCATTTCTTCTTTAAAATGGTTTTTTACCGCGGCGAAATTACCTTTGAGCATATTCTTTATCTGCTCAATTTTTTTATTATAATCTTCTTCTGATTCTAGATTCTCACAAGGACCTAAACAGTTTTTAATATGATATTCTAAACATACTTTAAATTTACCTGCTTCAATATTTTGTCGAGATAAATTATAGCTACAAGTCCGTAAGGGAAATAATTCTTTGATTAAATCGAGAATAATTTTAATCCTATTTTTGGAAGTGTAAGGACCGAAATATGT